>JAKFWE010000200.1 GCA_021732895.1 Allobosea sp.
CCTGCTTGACAGCGGCTGCCGCCGCCCCTATCCCCGCGCCACATCGCCGCCGGCGTCGCCGGCGGCTTCGTTTTTTCTCATGTTCAGGAATGGTTCCGCGATGAAGACCGTCTCGCTCAAGCCCGCCGACGTCGAAAAGAAGTGGGTTGTGATCGACGCCTCCGGGCTCGTCGTCGGCCGTCTCGCCACCATCGTGGCGATGCGCCTGCGCGGCAAGCACAAGGCCGCCTACACGCCCCATGTCGACTGCGGCGACAACATCATCGTCGTGAACGCCGACAAGGTGGTCCTGACCGGCCGCAAGCGCGACCAGAAGATCTATTACCACCACACCGGCTATATCGGCGGCATCAAGGAGCGTTCGGCGAAGTTCATTCTCGAAGGCCGCTTCCCGGAGCGCGTCGTCGAGAAGGCCGTCGAGCGCATGCTGCCGCGCGGCCCGCTGTTCCGCCAGATTCTCGGCAACCTGCGGGTCTACAAGGGCGCCGAGCACCCCCACGCCGCCCAGTCGCCGGAAGCGCTCGATATCGCCGCGCTCAACCGCAAGAATGCGAGGCTCTGACCATGGCCGAAATCCTTCAGTCCCTCGATCAGCTCGGCCAGGTCGCCAAGTCGTCGCAGCCGGAAGCCCCCGTCCATGTCAGGAAGGTCGACGCGCAGGGCCGCGCCTACGCCACCGGCAAGCGCAAGAACGCCATCGCGCGCGTCTGGATCAAGCGCGGCTCCGGCAAGATCACGGTCAACACCCGCGATCAGGAGGTCTATTTCGCCCGTCCGGTGTTGCGCATGGTGCTGCAGCAGCCGCTCCAGCTCGTCGAGCGCATGACCCAGTACGACGTCATCGTGACGGTCAAGGGCGGCGGCCTCTCGGGGCAGGCCGGCGCAGTGCGCCACGGCATCTCCAAGGCGCTGACCTTCTTCGAGCCGGAGCTTCGCGGCCCGCTGAAGAAGGGCGGCTTCCTGACCCGCGACTCCCGCGTCGTCGAGCGCAAGAAGTTCGGCCGCGCCAAGGCCCGCCGCAGCTTCCAGTTCTCGAAGCGCTGATCGAACGCAGCTCCGGCTGCCGTTGACCGGCCATGCATCAGGGCGGCTCGCAAGAGCCGCCCTTTTCGTATTGGCTGGCATGCAAGTAAAAGCAGAGAGGAAACCAAGCCCATGTTCCGTCCCGTCCTCCTCGTCACCGGCGGCAGCCGCGGCATCGGCGCAGCGATCTGCATCATGGCGGCCAAGCGCGGCTACGATGTTGCCGTCAACTACCAGAACAATGCGCAGGCGGCCGCAAACGTGGTCGCCGCCTGCGTCGCGGCCGGCGCGAAGGCCGTCGCTCTCCAGGGCGACATGGCGAGTGCGGACGACATCGCCCGCGTCTTCGCCGAGACGAAAGCGACGCTCGGTCCGCTCAGCCATGTCGTCAACAACGCCGGCGTCACCGGCCCGGCGAGCCCGCTCGCGCAGGCCGATGTCGCCGCGATCCGCGCCTGCATCGACGTCAACGTCACCGGCGCGATCCTTGTGGCGCGCGAGGCGGCCCGCGCGCTCCTGGCCCATGGCGAGGCGTCGAACAGGTCGATCGTCAACATCTCCTCGATCGCGGCGGGGCTGGGCTCGCCGGAGGAGTTCGTCTGGTATGCGGCGTCGAAAGGCGCGATCGATTCCCTCACCATCGGGCTCGCCAAGGAACTCGCCCCGTCCGGCGTCCGGGTCAACGCGGTCTCGCCGGGCATGACCGAGACCGAGATCCACGCCCTGTCTTCCGGCGACCCCGGCCGCGTCGCCCGCATCGGCCCCTCGATCCCGCTCAGGCGCGCGGCGCAGCCGGAAGAGATCGCCGAAGCGGTGCTGTTCGTGATGTCGCCGGCGGCGTCCTACATGGTCGGCGCGAATCTGCGCGTCGGCGGCGGGCGGTAGCGGCGCTGGCGCTGCCGGGGCTTCGTGCTAGATCCCGGGCAGGCTCGCCGACCGGAAACCCATGCGCATCCTGCTCGTCCTGATCGCCTTCTGCATGATCGCCGTGCCGGCCCTGCTCGCGCTCGCGGGCGCAGGCCAGCCGCGCGGCCGCCGTATAGCCAATGCGCTCGTCATCTTCCTCGCGCCGGCCTTCGCGCTGGGGCTGATCCATGGCGTGCCGGAACTCGACGGCCGCGCCTTGCAGTATCCGGTCGCCTGGACCTTGCTGCGGCTGGTGCTGACAGCGGCGGCGCTGATCCTGCCCTGGTGCCTTTACGTCTGGCTCGCGAGGCCGCGGCGCTGATCGCGGGCTCCGATACGCGATCGGCTCAATCGGCCGCGTCCCTGGCGATGGCCTCGAAGATCGGATCGAGCTCGCGCCCGAGCGCCTTGATCGCTTCGCCCTCGTAGCGCCCGAACACGACGCTTGGCAGGTGGAAGCGGATGCTGGCCCCGCCGCCCGCCTCCTCGACCAGATGGAAGCGCACCGGGGCTTCGATCCCGGCGTCGAGATTGGCGGCGAGCATGCGGATCGCGACATCGTTGCGGAACACGCCGATCACGACGTCGCCGCGAATGCTCAGGCCCCGGCCCGCAGCGCCGTCGCTCGCCGAGGCGCGCGTCACCGCTATCATGCCGTGCTTCGCGATGGCTGCGTTGAGCCGCGCCTCGATACCGGCGAAACCGGTCCTGGCCGCGACGACGCGATATCCCGCGCCGGTCTGGGCGACAGCGCCGGGAGCGCCGGCGGCCAGAACGGCGGCGGCGAGCAGGAAGGCGGACAACACTCGGACTGAGGCGACTTTCACGGACACGGTTCTGGCGGACATGGCGAGATCGTCCTCGGGCGCCGACCGATCTTAGCGTGGCGTCGGGCGCGTTGCTCTCAACAAGCCGTGAAGGGGCGCGGCCCTGAAACGGCGCGGCTCAGGCCGCCGTGGCCCGGCGCCGACGCCGATGGAGACGGCGCCGCGCTATTTCGGCTGCATGCGCAACGCGCCGTCGAGCCGGATGACCTCGCCGTTGAGCATCGGGTTGGCGATGATCGCCATGGCGAGCATGGCGAATTCGGAGGGTCTGCCGAGGCGCGAGGGGAAGGGGACCGCGGCTCCGAGCGAATCCTGGACCTCCTGGGGGAGGCCGCGCAGCATCGGCGTCTCGAAAATGCCCGGCGCGATGGCGCAGACGCGGATGCCGGACGGCGCGAGCTCGCGCGCAGCGGGAAGGGTCAGCCCGACGATCCCGGCCTTGGAGGCGGCGTAGGCGGCCTGGCCGATCTGTCCCTCATAGGCGGCGACCGAGGCGGTCGAGATCATCACGCCGCGCTCCCCGCCTTCCAGCGGATCTAGCTCGAGCGCGCCGGCCGCGACCAGCCGCATCATGTT
>JAKFWE010000007.1 GCA_021732895.1 Allobosea sp.
GGAAGAGCGCGCCTATCGAGGTCTTCAGCGTGCCGCCCCAGATCACCATCAGGATCGAGGGCGGGATGATCACGGCCAGCACCGAGGACACCGCCGTGATCGCGACCGAGAAGCCGTCGTCGTAGCCCTCCCTGCGCTGGGCCTCGATGAAGAGCTTGGACTGGCTCGCCGCGTCGGCGGTCGAGGAGCCGGAGATGCCGGCGAAGAAGAAGGACAGCACGACGTTGATCTGCGCCAGCGAACCGGGGAAATGCCCGACCATGCTGCGCGAGAGCCGCATCAGCCGCTCGGTGATGCCGCCCGTGTTCATCAGGTTCGCCGTCAGCAGGAAGAACGGCACCGCCAGGAGAATGAAGGAGTTGTAGGCGTTGAAAGTCTCCTGCAGCAGCATGCTCGATGAGAGCCTCGGCTCGATCAGCAGCAGCGGCAGGCAGGCGAGCGCCAGCGAGAAGGCGACCGGGACGCGCAGGATCAGCAGGACGAAGAAAAGGCCGAACAGGATCGAGGCGGCCTGCCCGGTGGAGAGGACGGAACCGGTCATGGCCGCGCGTCCAGCGTCTCGCCGGGCGCGGCCGGGGAACGGCCGAGCAGGACGGCGAGATCGTCGTAAATCTGCTCGCCGAGGAAGAGCAGCCAGCTCGCGCCTGCGACCGGCCAGGCGAGATGGATGATCCAGAGCGGCAGCTCGGCCAGTTCGGAGATGCGGTAGATCGCCTGCTCGGTGAACTCGACGCCCATCCAGACGAAGACGAAACCGACCAGCAGCATGCACAGGCGCGTGAACAGCCGCAGCCCGGCGTCGCGGCGCGGCGACAGGCGCGGCCAGACATCGACGTCGAAATGCGCGCTCTCGCGCACGCCGACGATCGAGCCGATCATGATCGTCCAGACGAAGAGGAAGCGCGCCATCTCCTCGGTCCAGATGTAGTGCGGAATCAGGCTGGTGAAACGGGAGAAGATTTGCAGCGTCACCGGAATGATCAGGATCGCCAGCATCGCCGCCAGCAGGCCGCACAGAAACTGGTGATAGCCGGCCGAGATGCGTCGCCACACGCTGCGCCCGCGCGCATTGTCCACGCTCAAAGTCATGGGCGCTCCGGATTGAAAGGCATGGCGGTGGAAAAAGCCGCCGGAACCCGGGGTTCCGGCGGCTTGGCTCGGGTGCGGCCGTTACTGGACGGCGTTGATCTTCTCGAGGATGGCCACGGCGTCGATCTCCTTGGCGTATTCGGCCATCACGGGATCGACCGCCTTCTTCATCGCGGCGCGCTCGGTGAAGGGGATGCGCTTCAGCTTGCCGGCCTTCTCCAGCGCGTCGAGCTTGGCGGTGTCCTCGCTCGACTCGACCTGGCGGCCATGGGCGCCGCCCTCCTTGCCGCCCTTGACGACGCAGTCCTGCAGGTCCTTGGGCAGCTTGCGGAAGGTCTTGCCCGAGAAGGCGAGCGGCCGGATCGTGATCGCGTGCTCGGTCATCGCGAGTTGCGGCGCGACCTCGTAGAAGCGCATCGCCTCGACGCCGGCCGCCTCGTTCTCGCCGGCCGCGATGACGCCGTTCTGGATGCCGTTGTAGACCTCGTTGTAGGCGATCACGGTCGGCGCCATGCCGGCGGCCTGGAACGTCTTGCTCCAGATCGGCGCGCCCTGGACGCGGACCTTGAGGCCCTTGATCTCGGCCATGTTGCTGACCGGCTTGTTGACGAAGATGTTGCGCGTGCCGCCGCCGGCATAGCCGATCAGCATCACGTCGGAGCGCTTGGCGATCTCGTCGGCGATCGGCTTCAGCAGGTCCTGGTCGAGCACCTTGTTCCAGTGCGCGAGATCGCGGAACAGGAAGGGCGCGTCGATGAAGGGCGCGGCCTTCGAGAAGGTCGACATGTGCGCCGGCGAAACGATGGCGTAATCGACGGCGCGGCCAGCGGCCATGTACTCGAAATACTGCTTCTCGAGGCCGAGTTCGCTGTTCTTGTGCAGCACGAAATTGATCGGCTTGCCGTAGCAGGCCTTGACCACCTCGCCGAACTTGGCGAGCGCCTTGGTGAAGGCGTGGTCGTCGTTGAACTGGGACGCGCCGTGCAGCTCGATCGCCTGCTGCGCGCCCACGGGGGCCGCGAAAGCCAGTGTCGCGCCAAGCAGCGCCGTCGTCAGAAACCTGGACATCGGAGTTCCTCCCTGGTTGGCCCTCTGGCGGGGCTCATGAATTAGTATGACGATTTAAATCGGTTCAGGCAATGGCCGTCCCGCCAGATTCTTGGCGCCCGCCACAGTCGTGAACAAACAGAAACAGATCGAGTCCCGATTGGGGAGGCAAAAAAAATCTCATGCACCGCGCGTGACGCGCGATGGGCATGAATAAGCATCATGTCGTCCAATCGAAACCGGATTCTCTTCAGCTTGTTGCTTCGACCTCTCAATGGTGAATTGTCGGCATGGAACATCTCATCGTCGTTTGAATCCGGACGTAGCCGTCTGCACTGTCGCGCTCATGCATCCGCTCCGCTCAAGGTGCGCCGCGCCGCGGTCGGCGCCTGCGCCGCCGGATGCAGCCTGAGCCACTCGGCCAGGCACAGGACGAGATGGTAGAGCAGCCGCGTCGGCACGCGATCGCCCAGCGGCGCGCCGCCGGGGCTGGCGCGGTTGATCCAGAGCGGCCCGTCGGCCGGGACATGGGCGCGCCAGAGCGCGTCGAGAAAGGCTCGCGCCGGGGCCAGGTCGCAGCCCAGCATTTCATGGCGCGCCAGCGCCGCCTTGACCGCCTCGGTCTGCGGCCAGAGCAGATGCGCTGCGTCGATCACCTCGCCTTGCGCCGTCATCGTCTCGACCAGATGGCCGCTCGCATCGACGCCATGGCGGCAGGCGCTGTCGTAGAGCGCCCGGGCCGGAGCCAGCACGCCGGCGTCCCCCGTGAGCCGATGATGATGCAGCAGGAGCCAGACCCATTCCATATGATGGCCCGGCTCGCGCAGATCGCCGGGCGCGCGCGCGGCCGGAGCGAGGTCGGCGGCGAAAAATTCACGGAGGCTGCCGGTCGAGGCCTCGAAGAATCGGTCATGGAACAGCGCCACGACGGCGTTCGCCCGGTCGAGCCAATGGCGGTCGCCGGTCGCCTCGAACAGCGCATGCAGCGCCTCCAGCAGGTGCATGTGCGGATTCTGCCGGCGCGGCAACGAGCCATCGGGCGATTCCAGCCAGCCGCCATGGACCGGATCGCCGAGCACCCGGTCGAGCGCCAGCGCCGTCTCGCCCGCCAGCGCCAGAGCCTCCGGATCGCCGCAGGCGCGATGCCGCCAGGCCAGCGAAAACAGCACGAACGCCTG
>JAKFWE010000387.1 GCA_021732895.1 Allobosea sp.
CGCCTCGTCGATCGCGACCTGGTCCTCGGCGTCCATCGCCACCAGCGCCTCGGCGATCGAGACGTTGACGGCCTCGACGGCAATGAGCACGCCCTTGCCGAGATAACGGCTCTTGTCGCCGTCGCGCAGCTCGACCGCCTCATGCGCGCCGGTCGAAGCGCCCGACGGCACGGCGGCGCGGCCCATCGAGCCGTCATCGAGCACGACATCGACCTCGACGGTCGGGTTGCCGCGCGAATCGAGGATCTGGCGGCCGATGATGTCGATGATCGCGGTCATGTCTGGCTCCGGAGCGGGCGAGGCGGGAAGGTCGCCGCGCTTCTAGCCAAGCCCGGCGCGGACGGGAAGGGGCGGGTAAGCGCGATCGCTTCGGCCAGGGCCTTCAGCGCGACGTCATCCCGGGCGAAGCGAAGCGCAGACCCGGGATCCATTCCGGAACGTTTGCTGTTGACCTTCCGGAATGGATCCCGGGTCTTCCTGCGGTCGCCCGGGATGACGTCGAGGGAAACGCCGCTTGTTTCGTAACCGGAATGGCCGCAGCACCGATCTGGAGCGACGCCCGGGGTTCGTTCAGGTGGTTCCCCCGCCTGCGATACCGGTCTAGAGGATCAGCCGAGCACTCAGTGACGGCATGGCCATACGACGATGTACGACATCAGATGGATTCGCGAGAACGCCGAGGCGTTCGACAAGGGGCTGGCGCGCAGGGGTTTCACGGAGACCTCGTCGGCGGAGCTGCTGGCGCTCGACGACGCGCGCCGCGCCGCCATCGCGAAAGCTCAAGGCTCGCAGGAACGCCGCAACGCTTTGTCGAAGGAGATCGGCAAGGCGATGGGCGCGAAGGATGCAGCCCTCGCCGAGAGCCTGAAGGCCGAGGTCGCGGCGCTGAAGGAGTTGCAGCCCGCGCTCGAAGCCGAAGAGAAGGCCGCCAAGGAGGCGCTCGACTCGAAGCTCGCCGCGATCCCCAACACGCCGCATGACGACGTGCCGGACGGGGCCGACGAGCATGGCAACGTCGTCAAGTCCACTTATGGTGAAGCCCCCGAAAAGGCAGGCGGCCGGCTGTTCGGCCAGAACTTTGCGCCGAAGGAGCATTTCGAACTCGGCGAGGCGCTCGGCCAGATGGATTTCGAGACGGCGGCGAAGCTGTCGGGCTCGCGCTTCGTCGTGCTGAATTCCGGCGTGGCGCGGCTCTCCCGCGCGATCGGGCAGTTCATGCTCGACATGCATGTCGAGGAGCACGGCTACACCGAGGTCAACCCGCCGCTGATGGTGCGCGATGATGCGATGTTCGGTACGGCGCAGTTGCCGAAGTTTCGAGATGATCAGTTTCTCGCATCTTCGACTATGACGCCCGACGAAAGAGACGAAATAATCGAACGGGAGCGTATCGAATTTTTTAAAGAGCAAGGGTTTGGGAAGATTCTCGCTTCAGCAATCTTCCAAGAACAACGTGATCTGATTTCGCGAGCTTTGCGTCGCAGATTGATGAACGCGTACGTTAATGCTCCTTCTGAGCGGCAGCACTGGCTCATCCCCACGGCCGAAGTCCCGCTCACCAACCTCGTCCGCGAATCCATCCTTTCCGAGGAAGAACTTCCGCGCCGCTACACCGCGCTGACCCCCTGTTTCCGCGCCGAAGCGGGCTCGGCCGGGCGCGATACGCGCGGCATGCTGCGGCAGCACCAGTTCGAGAAGGTCGAGCTGGTCTCGATCACGACGCCGGAGAAATCGCGCGAGGAGCATGAGCGCATGCTCGCCTGCGCCGAGGCCGTGCTGAAAAAACTCGACCTGCATTATCGCGTGATGACGCTCTGCACCGGCGACATGGGCTTCGCCTCGCAGAAGACCTGGGACATCGAGGTCTGGCTGCCGGGGCAGAAAACCTATCGCGAGATTTCGTCCTGCTCGGTCTGCGGCGATTTCCAGGCGCGGCGGATGAACGCGCGATACAAGACCAAGGACGGCAAGGGTCCGTTCTTCGTCCACACGCTGAACGGCTCGGGCACGGCGGTCGGCCGCGCGCTGATCGCGGTGATGGAGAATTATCAGAACGCCGATGGGTCGATCAGCGTGCCGGAGGTTCTCGTGCCGTATATGCGCGGCGTGACCCGGATCGGGAAGGCGTGATGCCGCCTTTCATCCATCAGGGCGCGGGTCTCCCTCTCCCGGAGGGAGAGGGGACAGGGGTGAGGGGTCGGCCCCTCTCCGCTTGGGGCGAGACCTCACCGCAGCGTCGTAAGGTGTTGGCGCCTCACTGGTCGCACGGCCGACACCTCACCCCTGCCCCTCTCCTTACAGGAGAGGGGTTCCCCGCGCTCTATGCCTTCGGGCTGCGCCTGATTTCGAAAGCCTGACACCCATGCGCATTCTCGTGACCAATGACGACGGCATCCATGCCGAGGGGCTCGCCGTCATGGAGGAGATCGCGCGCCAGCTCTCCGACGAGGTCTGGGTCGTCGCGCCCGAAACCGACCAGTCCGGCGTGGCGCATTCGCTGTCGCTGTCGAATCCGCTGCGCCTGCGCCAGATCGCGGAGCGGCGCTTCGCGGTCTCCGGCACGCCGACCGACTGCGTCATCATGGCGGTGCGCTCGATCATGGCCGAGGCGCGGCCCGCTCTCGTGCTGTCTGGCGTCAATCGCGGCCAGAACGTCGCCGAGGACGTGACCTATTCCGGCACCATCGCCGCCGCAATGGAAGGCACGCTGCTCGGCATTCCCTCGCTCGCGATCAGCCAGGCCTATGGGCCACAGGGGCGGGACGCGATCCGCTGGGACTGCGTCGCCCAGCATGCGCCGGGCGTCATCCGCAAGCTGCTGGCGGAGGGCGTCCCGAAGGACATCCTGTTCAACCTGAACTTTCCCAATGTCGATCCGGCGCAAGTCGCCGGCGTCGCCGTGACGGTGCAGGGCCGGCGCGATCAGGAGCTGATGCGGCTGGAGCCGCGCCATGACGGGCGCGGCAATCCCTATTTCTGGATCGCCTTCGCCCGCGGCCGCAGCGAGCCGGCCAACGGCACCGATCTTCGCGCGCTCTCGGATAAGAAGATCTCGGTGACGCCGCTGGAGCTCGACCTGACGCACGAGCCGACCCTGACCCGCTTCGCGCAGGTGTTCGCGTGACCGGGTTCGTCATTGCGAGGAGCGTAGCGACGAAGCAATCCAGGGGTCGGAGCGAGCCTCTCTGGATCGCTTCGCTGCGCTCGCGATGACGACGAAGGCCGGCGAGGGCGCAGCCATGACCGATCCCGCCCCCGGCAATGAAGGCGAGCGCACGGTCGCGTTCCTGCTGTCGCTGCGGGCGCAAGG
>JAKFWE010000018.1 GCA_021732895.1 Allobosea sp.
TGCGCCGCGCTCGCCGGCGGGCTTCGCGGCGAGCGCGGCGCATGCGCTGGCGCGCGGCTTCGAGGCGGTCAAGATCGCCCCCTTCGACGAGGTCGATCACGCGCGCTGCGCCGCCGGCGAAGGCGAGGCCGCGATGCAGCCGGGCCTCGAGCGGATCGCCGCCGTGCGCGACGTTCTCGGCCCGGGCCGGGCGCTGATGGTCGATTGCCACTGGCGCTTCGACGCCGGCGCGGCGCGCGCGCTGGTCGAGGCGGTCTCGCCCTACGAACTGCACTGGCTCGAATGTCCCGTCACTGAGGAGCTGGCGCAGGCGCCGCTGCTGCGCGACCTGCGCTCGGTTCTGAACGGACGCGGGACCCTGCTCGCCGGGCTCGAGGAATGCGTCGGGGCCGAGGCCTTCCTCGCCTTCGCGCGCCGCGCCGCCTACGACGTGATGATGCCCGACATCAAATATGTCGGCGGCGTCGACGAGATGCTGCGCACCGGCGAGGCGCTCCACCGGCTCGGCGTCGCGGTCTCGCCGCACAACCCGACCGGCCCGATCTGCCACGCCGCCAGCCTCCAGATCTGCGCCGCGCTGCCGGGCTTCTCCCGGCTCGAGACGCAGCTCGACGAGACGCCGCTGTTTCAGGAGCTGGCGACGCCGGCGCTTCCCTCCGTCGCGGGCGGGCGCTCGCGGCTGCCGGCCGGCGCAGGCATCGGCATCGGTCTGAACGACGCGCGTCTGGCGCCGCTGGTCAGCATCGAACTGCGGCTCGCGGCCGGCGCCGCGCCTGCGCTGGCGACGGGGCCGGCCGCCGCGGCCGCAGCGCTTCTGTCCGGTCGCGGCGCGAACCCGCGCTGATCCGTTCCGGGCTCTCAGCGGCCGACCACCTGGCGCGCGAAATCGCCGACCGCACGGTCGAGCTGTTGCGCGGAGCGATCGACGCCCGCCGCCGCATCCGCGATAGCCTCGCCGCTCTCGAGCACGCGCGAGGACTGCGCCGCGACGCCGTCGATCGCCAGGGCCGCCTGCTCGGCCTCGAGGATGGCGCGCTCCAGCGACATGACCATGGTCGCGATGGCGTCGGCCTGCCGGTCGACCGCGACGACGATGCCGGCCGTGGCGCCGACGATGGCGTCGGTCGATTCGCTGATGTTGCCGACCGCGGCCATGGACCGCCCGGTCGTCGCGCGAACCTCCTCGATCCGTCGGGCGATCTCCTCGGTCGCCGCGCCGGTGCGGGCCGCGAGATCCTTGACCTCGTTGGCGACGACGGCGAAGCCGCGACCGGCCGAGCCGGCCCTGGCCGCCTCGATCGTGGCGTTCAGCGCCAGGAGATTGGTCTGGGCGGCGATGTCGCGGATCAGGTTGGAGACCTGGCCGATATCGCGAACCGCGTCGTTGAGCTCGGTCTTGATGGCGATGCTGGCGGAAACGTCCGCAGCGGCGGTCCGCACGAGCTGGGTCGTCGCCTCGGCCTCGTCGCGGATGAGGCCGATGGTCTCGCTGAGCTGGTGCGAGCAGAGCTCGACCGAGCCGATTTCCGTCTTCGCGGCGGCGACCTTGCCGAGCGCGCCGTCCAGCGCCTGATGCGAGCTGCGGGCGATGGCGCGCAGCGACTGCGCCGCGTCGTTCATGCGCAGCGCCGACGCGGACACGCAGCCGAGGATTTCGCCCACGCCGTCACGGAAGCCGCCGGCCTGCGCCTCCACCTGCTGACGGCGCTGCGCCTCGAGCAGGGCGCGCTCCTGCGCCTGCTCGCGCAGCGCCGAGGTGTTGAGCGAGGCGCGCACCCGTTCGAGAAAGATCATCGCCATGGCGCGCAGCGTCACCAGCAGGACGCCGCCATAGATCGCCATCATCACGAGATGGCCGAGCGCCTGCTCGAACGGCGTGAACGGGAGCTGCGCGAGGCGCCCCGCCATGATGACGCCCGAGAACAGCAGCGCCGCCGAGGGCAGGCTCGCCATCGCGAAAATGCCGGTGAAGATCAGCCCCTGCAGCAGCGTGGCCAGCATGACCTCGAGCTGAGGGGCGGCGGCCGGGTTGAGCACGAGCGCGATGATGAACCACGGCGCCGCCATCCAGCCGGAATCGACGATGATGCGCGCGACGAAGCGCGAGGACGGCGGCTCCGTGCGATTCCGCGCCTTGATCCGCGCGATCCGCCGCACGCCGGCGAGGCTGATCGCCAGCACGCAGGAAAACCAGACCACAGGCACGAAGCGCCAGCCATGATAGGCTGCGGCGAGCGCGATCACCGCCGCGGCGAGCGCGTTGGCGATCAGGATCGGCGGCAGCACCATCAGGAACATCGACGCCTGCGTCTGCCGCAGCAGCACCTTGTCGTCGTCCATCAACACGGGCAGGCGCAGCAGCCGCCTGACCAGCGCCTGATAGCGCACGATCGGGCCGGGCGCCGGCGATCGGGCCTCATCCGGTCCTGATGTCGCTGTCGGCTCTGGCGGCATGGCGGCGGGTCGATCCGGCGTGAATCGCGCAATCCTACCGCACCGCGTTCAAGACATGGTTAACGCCGGCCGCTCAGCTCCAGCCTTTCCGCCATGCCGCGAACGCTGTCCTGGTCTCGGCGTCGGCCGGGTAGAGCCCGAAGATGCCCTGGCCGCCGCGGACCCGCTCCGCCACGAAATCCTCATAGGCCGTCTGCTCGTAGGCCTCGGCCGCGACCTCGTCGGCGAGATGAGCGGGGATGACGCACACCCCCTCGCCATCGCCGACGACGATGTCGCCGGGATAGACCGGAGCGTCGCCGCAACCGATCGGCGCGTTGACGTCGAGCGCATGGTGGCGGATCAGGTTGGTCGGCGCGCTCGGGCGGTTGTGATAGACCGGAAAGGCCATCTCCGCAATTTCCGGGCTGTCACGGAAGCCGCCATCGGTGACGATGCCGGCGCAGCCGCGCTGCATCAGGCGGGTGATCAGGATGCCGCCGGCGGACGCCGCGCGCGCATCCTTGCGGCTGTCGATCACCATGACATGACCCGGCGGACAATCCTCGATTGCGCGGCGCTGCGGGTGGCTCGTGCCCTCGAACGCCGAGAGCATGTCGAGGTCCTCCCGCGCCGGAATGTAGCGCAGCGTGAAGGCCTCGCCGACCATGCGCGCCGCGCTCGCGTTGAGCGGCCGCACGTCCTGGATGAACTGGTTGCGGAAGCCGCGTTTGAACAAGGCCGTCGTCAGCGTCGCCGTCGAGACGCGCTTGAGCCTGAGACGGTTTTCGGAGGTGAGCGTGGTCATGAGCAGAGCTCCGGCAAGGGGGCGAGCGCATCGTCGGCGCGAACCGGACGGCGGGCGGTTGAGAATC
>JAKFWE010000017.1 GCA_021732895.1 Allobosea sp.
CCCCACCGCAAGCGGGGGGAGGGAGGAAGCGCAGCGCCGCCATCGCCAGGCCTTGATCCGCCATCAATTCCTCCGCTGCGGATCGACGAGGTCGCGCACGCCGTCGCCGAGCAGGTTGAAGCAGAACACCGCGATCATCAGCGCCAGCCCTGGAAAGAACGCGATCCACCACTCGCCGGAGACGATGAAGCTCGCGCCCTCCGCCACCATGATTCCCCATTCCGGCGTCGGCGGGCGCACGCCGAGCCCGATGAAGGAGAGCCCGGCGGCGTTAAGGATGGCGTAGCCCATGGTCAGCGACATCTGCACCGCCATGATCGGCATGATGTTCGGCACGATCTGCGTCAGCAGCAGCCGCCAGTCGGAATTCCCCGAGAGCCTCGCCGCCTGCACGAAGCCGGCCTCGCGGCGCACATTCGCCTCGGCCCGCGCCACGCGGGCGTAGAGCGGAAAATTGATGATCGCGGTGGCGATGACGATGTTGGTGACGCTGTTGCCGAGCGCGGCCACGATGCCCATCGCCAGCACGAACAGCGGAAACGCCATGATCGTGTCGGCGATGCGGCCGACCACCTTGTCGACCCAGCCGCCGAAGAAGCCGGCGCTGACGCCGGCGAGCCCGCCGAGCAGGAAGACCAGCGCGACGGACGCCACCGCGATGGTGAAGTCGAGCCGCGTCGCCGCGACGACGCGGCTGAAGATGTCGCGGCCGAGCTGGTCGGTGCCGAACCAGTGCGCGGCGCTCGGAGCCTGCAGCGCCGCGTTGGTGTTGCTCGCCAGCGGGTCGTAGGGCACGAGCGAGGGGCCGAAGATCGCGGCCAGCACGATCAGCGCGAACAGGCCGAAGGCGAAGCCCGTGACCGGGTTCTCCGAGACGACGTGGCGCGCATGCGCCCAGATGTTCGTCGAGGGCGGCGCGTCGAGGCGCAGTGCGGCTGCCGGCGCGGGCTCGACGTCCTCCTTGAGGACCTGGCTCATGTCGTTCACGGCCTCAGCCCTCCAGCCTGACGCGGGGATCGATGACGCCGTAGAGCACGTCGATCATGAGGTTCAGCAGGACGTAGAGGATCGCCATGGTCAGGACGAAACCCTGGATCGGCGCGTAGTCCGAGGCGATCAGCGCCTCGACCGCATAGGAGCCGACGCCGGGCCAGGCGAAGACCTTCTCGACCAGCACATTGGCGCCGAGCAGGAAGGAGAACACCATGCCGAGCGTGGTCACCACCGGCAGCATGGCGTTGCGGAAGGCGTATGTGCCGATGACCTTGCCGTTGGTCAGCCCGCTGGCGCGCGCGGTGCGGACGAAATCGGCGCCGAGCACCGCCAGCATCGAGGCCCGCGTCATGCGCGTGATCGGCGCGAGCGAGAAGATGCCGAGCGTCAGCGCCGGCAGCATCAGTTGCGCGAAGGCGGAGCGGAATGTCGCGAAGTCGCCCACCAGCAGCGTATCGACCAGCAGCAACCCCGTGACGCGCGGCGGCTCGGAGGCGAAGACGTCGAGCCGCCCGAGCGGCGCCGGCGCCCAGCCGAGGATGAAGTAGAAGACATAGACCAGCAGCAGCCCGGTGAAGAACACCGGCAGCGACACGCCCGCCGTCGCCACGACGCGGCAGAGATGGTCGATCCAGGAGCCCTGCTTCACCGCCGCCAGCACGCCGAGCGGCAGCGCGACCGACATGGCGAGCAGCAGGCCCGCCAGCGTCAGTTCGGCCGAGGCCGGCAGGCGCTGGGCGAGATCGGCCGTGACCCGCTGCCCGGTGGTCAGGGACTGGCCGAGATCGCCCTTCGCCAACGCGCTCACATAGGAGACGAATTGCACCGGCAGCGGCTGGTCGAGCCCCAGCTTGCCGCGGATGTCGGCGATCGCCTCCGGCGTCGCGGCGGGCCCGGCGAAATACGCCGCCGTATCCCCCGGCAACACCCGCGTCAGCAGGAAGGTGACGATGATCACGCCGATGACCGACGGGATCGTCGTCATCAGGCGCTGGCCGATCATGCGCAGCATGGCCTACCTCCGATCTTTCAGACGCGCAGTCGTCCCGGGCGTAGCGAAGCGGAGACCCGGGATCCATTCCTGAACCTCTCCGGCATCGTTCCGGAATGGGTCCCGGATCGGCGCGGCTTTGCCGCTTGTCCGGGATGACAAGAAGGAGGGTCGCACCACCCGGCTCACACGCCCTTCGTCAGGTAGCGGAAGTCCGGCTCCCGGCAGGGTTGGAACTGGTAGCCGCCGATGTTCTTCTGCAGCGCGACGTCATGGGTGGGCTGGTTGATCGGCACCATCGGCACCTCGCTGTTGATCAACTTGATGAAGTCGATGACGCTGGAATCGTAGGCGGCCTTGTCGGGCGCGAAACGGGCGGCGTCGACGAGCTTGTCCAGCGCCGGGTTCTGGTAGGCGGCGATGTTGAAGATCGAATTGTTGCCGTGCATCGTCCAGAACAGGTAGTAGTCCGGGTAATCGAGCCAGCCGGCGAAGCGGTTCAGCACCATCGGGTTGGTCTTCTTGGCGATCTCGGTGCGGAAATTCGCGCCCGGAACCTTGTTGATCTCGACGGTGATGCCGATCGCCGCCAGCGCCTCCTTCATCAGCACCGCGATCGGCTCGGCCACCGTCGCGTTGCCGGCGTCGAAATACAGCGTCGTCGAGAACGGGCCACCCGCCGCGTCGACCAGCGCCTTCGCCTTGGCGACGTCGTGGGTGTAGGGGAAGGGCTGCGGCCAGGCGACCTTCGGCGTCGTGCCGCCCGCCATCGAGACGCCGCGCCCGAACAGCGAGGCCTGCAGGATCTTGTCATAGGGCATCGCCCAGGCCACCGCCTGGCGCAGCCGCACATCCTTGAACGGGCCGACCTGCGTGTTGAGGTAGCAGCCCCAGACGCCGTTGGGGATCGGCACGCCGACCACGTTGACCTTGCCGGCGTCGAGCAGATCCTTGAAGTCCTTCGGCGGCAGCCCGTATGACACGTCGGCGTCGCCGCGCTCCATCAGCGCCCGCCGCGTCGAGGGGGAGGCGATGTCGCGCGCGATGATGCGGCGCAACTGCGGCAGCTTGCCGGATTTCCAGGCGTCGTTGCGGACATAGATCGTCTCGACGCCGGGCTTCCAGCTTTCGACCTTGTAGGCCCCGCCGCCGGCGATGTTGTTCTTCAGGTATTCCTTGGCGAACGGGTCGCCGCCGCTGTTCTTGATGGCGAGTTCGGAATCGAAGACGAACGGGATGGTCACCGCCGGTTCGGCATGGTCAGCTTGTCCTTGCGGACGAAATCGACCCGGAACGTGCTGTCGTCGACGACGACGAACTGCTC
>JAKFWE010000019.1 GCA_021732895.1 Allobosea sp.
AGGCCGGCTATCTGCCGATCCCGAAGAAGCTGGCGCAGGCCGGCGTCAAGACCATGTCCTTGACGCCGGCCTGCGCCAGCTTCTTCGGGATCGGCAGATAGCCGGCCTCCGGCATGCCGGGCGCGCCCCTCGGGCCGGCGTTGCGCAGCACCAGCACGTCGTCTTTCGTCACGTCGAGAGCGGGATCGTCGATACGGTTGACCATGTCCTCGACCGAATCGAACACCACGGCCCGCCCGGTATGGCTGAGCAGGGCAGGCGAGGCGGCGGAATGCTTGATGACCGCGCCGCCGGGCGCGAGATTGCCGCGCAGCACGGCCATGCCGCCGGTCCGCTTCAGCGGCGCCGAGGCCGGGCGGATGATGGACTGGCCCGGAACCTCCTCGGCGGCCTCGGCGATCTCGCCGATGCTCTGGCCCGAGACGGTCATCGCGTCGCAATCGAGGTGGCCGCGCAGCTCCTTCAGCAGCTTCGGCATGCCGCCGGCCCAGTGGAAATGCTCCATGTAGTGGTCGCCGGACGGCTTCAGGTCGATGAGCACCGGGACCTCGCGGCCGATCGCGTCGAACTCCTCGAGGTCGATCGCCA
Organism: Allobosea sp.; assembly: GCA_021732895.1. Lineage (GTDB taxonomy): Bacteria > Pseudomonadota > Alphaproteobacteria > Rhizobiales > Beijerinckiaceae > Allobosea. The sequence continues at coordinate 589 of JAKFWE010000019.1, forward strand.
GGCCGGCCCGGCGCGCCACCGCCGAGAGATGGATGAGGCCGTTGGTCGAGCCGCCGATCGCCTGAAGCACCACCATGGCGTTGCGGAATGCCGCCGGCGTCAGCAATTCGCTCGGCTTAGGGCCGCCCTTGGCGAGCGCCACGGCCTGCCGGCCGCTGGCCTCGGCGGCGCGGATGCGGTCGGCATGGGTGGCGGGAATCGTGCCCGAGCCGGGCAGGGCGATGCCGAGCGCCTCGACGAGGCAGCCCATCGTGCTCGCGGTGCCCATGACCATGCACGTCCCTTGCGTGGGCGCGAGCCGGCCGCTGAGCACCTCGATCTCCGCCTCGTCGATCTGGCCGGCGCGATGCTGGCCCCAGAGCCTGCGACAATCGGTACAGGCGCCGAGAACCTCGCCCTTGTGGTGGCCGACCAGCATCGGCCCGGTGATGAGCTGGATCGCCGGGACATCGGCCGAGACCGCGCCCATGAGCTGGGCCGGCACGGTCTTGTCGCAGCCGCCGATCAGCACGACGGCGTCCATCGGCTGGGCCCGGATCATCTCCTCGGTGTCGATCGCCATCAGGTTGCGCAGGAACATCGAGGTCGGGTTCGAGAAGCTCTCGTGGATCGAGATCGTCGGGAACTCCATCGGCAGCCCGCCGGCCAGCATGACGCCGCGCTTCACCGCCTCGATCAGGCGCGGCACGTTGCCATGACAGGGGTTGAAGTCGCTGAAGGTGTTGGTGACGCCGATGATGGGCAAGTCGAGGGCGTCGTCGGAGAAGCCCGCCGCCTTGATGAAGGCCTTGCGCAGGAAGAGCGAGAAGCCCGGGTCGCCGTAGGTCGCGAGATTGCGGCGCATGCCGCGCGGCGGGGCTTTGTCAGCCTTGTCGGAACTCGACATGCTCAGTCCTGATAGATCGTCTTCACATGGGCGTTGATGGCGGCGATGTCCGACAGCGTCCCGCCATTGCGCGCCGCGAGCCGGCCCTCGTGCCAGTACCAGTCGTCGAAGCCGACATTCAGGCGGCGGTAGCCGGCCTCGCGCAGCAGGGCGTGCATTTCGGATCGGCGCGGCTCGACGAAATTGTGCTCGATGGTGAAGAGCGCCACGGCGTGGCGCGCGAGGTCGATCGTGCGCAGGATGTCGAGTTCGGAGCCTTCCGTGTCGAGCGAGACATAGTCGAAGCCCGACCCGGCTCTGCCGTCGGCTGCGTCCATCTCGTCGAAGGTGATCGTCTCGACGGTGATCAGGCCGTTCTCGCTGATCGCCTGACGGCGGTGCTGCGCATAGCCGTCGGCCTCGGCATATTCGGCGAGCGTGCCGATCTCCTGCGAGGCGACGAAGGAGAGCAACTGCCCGCTCTGGCGATAGACAGCCTTCTCGAGGCAGGTCGCCGTCCGGCTCTGCTTCAGCCGGGCATAGAGAAGCGGGTTGGGCTCGACCAGCACGCCGCCCCAGCCATGGTCGCGTTCGAGGCAGAAGGTGTTGGCGTGCAGCACGCCGTCGAAGGCGCCGATCTCGGCGAAGCGGCCGCCGGCGCGGCCGAGGCACATCGCCAGGACCCAGCGCTCCTGCTCGATCTGCGAATGCGTGTCGGCCTCGAAGGCCTGCTGCCAGGTGAGGCGGGGGGCGGGGGGCATCGCGGTCAATGGATCTCCGGTTCGGGAATCTTCGCCGTCCCTTCCAGATAGTCGAAATCGCAGCCCTTGTCGGCCTGGCGGATATGGGCCGCCGACATCTTGCCCCAGCCGCGCGGATAGTCGCGGTCGGGCGGGGTCCAGACGGCCAGGCGTTCCGCGATCTCGGCCTGCGATAGGTTCACCGAGATCGTGCGCGCCTCGACATCGACGCTGATGACGTCGCCGGTCCTGACCGCCGCAAGCGGGCCGCGGATATAGGCCTCGGGCGCGACATGGAGCACGCAGGCGCCGTAGCTGGTGCCGGACATGCGCGCATCCGAGATGCGCAGCATGTCGCGCACGCCCTGCTTCAGCAGCTTTTTGGGGATCGGCATCATGCCCCATTCCGGCATGCCCGGCCCGCCGACGGGGCCGCAGTTCTTCAGCACCATGATGTGGTCCTTGGTGACGTCGAGGCTCTCGTCGTTCACCGCGCGCATCATCGCGTCGTAATCCTCGAAGACCAGCGCCGGGCCGGAGTGCTTCAAGAGATGCGGCTCGGCGGCCGACGGCTTGATGACGCAGCCATCGGGCGCGATGTTGCCTTTCAGAACGGCCAGCCCGTTGGCGGTCGAGACCGCCCTGTCGAGCGGGCGAATGACGTCGTCGTCGTAAATCTGCGCGATCGCGATCGTCTCGGCGAGCGGCTTGCCGTTGACGGTCATGGCGTCGGTGTGGAGCCTGCTCTCGAGCTGCTTCAGCAGGGCTGGCAGGCCGCCGGCGTAGAAGAAGTCCTCCATCAGGAACTCGCCGGTAGGTCGCAGGTTCGCGATCACCGGCACGGTGCGCGAGAAGGCGTCGAAATCGTCGGGCGTCAGGCTGACTCCGGCGCGGCCGGCCATGGCGATGAGGTGGATGATCGCATTGGTCGAGCCGGCGACGGCCATGTGCACGGTCAGCGCGTTCTCGAAGCTCTTGCGCGTCAGTATGCGGTCCGGCGTCAGATCTTCCCAGACCATCTCGACGATGCGCCTGCCGGATGCGGCCGCCATGCGCGGATGGGCGGCGTCGGCGGCGGGAATGGCCGATGCGCCCGGCAGCGTCAGGCCCAGC
>JAKFWE010000305.1 GCA_021732895.1 Allobosea sp.
GGCATGCGACAATCCCTCGAAAAAAGCCAGCCGGACCAGATCGAGCTGCTCGGCCGGCAGCCCCTCCAGCGCCCGGCGCAGGACCTCGTCGCGGCGTTGCCCGTCGAGCAGCCGGTCGGGCTCCGCCGGCGCCTGCGGGTGGAGGACGGGATCCTCGGGGTCGATGCGGCCGGAGCGATCCCGGCGCGCCAGATCGATCCGGCGGTTGCGGGCGATGCGGTAGAGCCAGGTCGCGACCGAAGACTTGCTGGCGTCGAACAGCGCGGCCTTGCGCCACAGCGTGGCCAGCGCGTCCTGAACGATCTCCTCCGCCAGCGCGGCGTCGCAGCCCTGCCGCAGCAGATAGCCGTTCAGGCGGGGCGCGAAATGGTCGAACAGCGTGGTGAAGGCGACTTCGTCGCGACGCTGGGACACCGCCTCGACCAATGCCGCAAGATCGAGCTGCGCCGTCACAAAACAAGCCTCGCTTCGCCGAGCTTCGCTGCGCCATGCCTCGCCACGAGCCGGGACTCCGCCGGAGCCCAACCGTAACGCCGCTGCCCGACCGGTCGTTCCGGAGCGACCGACGACGGCGTTCCGTCATGGCGATGCTGCATTGCAAATTGTGGCACGGGGCGGACGAGAACGGAACAGGCCGGCCGATGCGAGGCGGAGCGATCGCGCGCAGGCCGGCGGAGCGCGCCGCCGCCCGCCTGCGCCGGGACCTTCGGGGACGGGATCCGGGAGGAGCGTTCCCGGCCGCGGCGCCGGGCCTTGCCGCCGCCAACCGCCCTCCGCGACGCAAGCCGGAGGAGGCGTTCCGGAAGCGACGCGCCGGCCCGGTTTCCAGGCGACGGCGCGGGTTTCCGGGGCTGCACTCGTATTTTTGCCAGGATCATGACATTGTGTGCCTCGCCGATCCTTTCCCCTGTCCTGTGAACGGGGTTGAGGCCTCCTTAACGTTTTCTCTGATTGATGCGGCCCATGATCTTCACATTGTCCCGACATGGCGGTTTCGCCTCCCGTCGCTCCGGACTGGCTCCGGTCCTGCTCGCGCTGTTCCCGGTCTGGTGCGCGCAGCCGGGCGTGGCGCAGGCGCAGCGCGCCTCGGCCGGGCAGGCGCAGGCGGTGCTGCTCGAGACGGCCGGAAAGTGGCAGGCTTTTTCCTCGCAGCAGGGGGCCGCGAAGGTCTGCTATGCGCTCTCCAAGGCCGGGACCCGTTCACCCGCCAATCTCAAGGATGTCGACGGGCTGCTGTTCGTCTCGACCCGACCGGGCGAAGGCGTCCGCAACGAGATCAGCTTCGTGATGAATTTCCCGCTCAAGGAAGACGTCGAGCATCAGGCGCTGATCGGCGAGGAGCGCTTCGCGCTGGTCGCCAAGGGCGAGAACATGTGGCTTAAGAATCCGGCCGAAGAGCCGCGCATGCTCGACGCCATGCGCAAGGGCGCCGATATCGAGATCAAGGCCACGTCGAAGCGCGGCAACCCGACCAGCGACAAATATTCGCTCGCGGGCGTGACGCAGACGGTCAAGCGCGCCGAGGAGGCGTGCAAGTAGCTCCCGAGGTCGCGCGACCGGATTTCATGCGCGGCCCTTCCCATGCTATGAGCCGGCCGCGATCCGCCGCCCCAAGCGAAATTTCGATGACCGTCTCAGTTCCAGAAGCCCCTGTGGCCGACATCGCGCCCGGCCGCGTCTCGCTGGTCGGGCGCACGCGCGCCGGGCTCAGCGAAGCGCTGGCCGAGATCGGCGTACCCGGGAAGGAGCGGCGCATGCGCGTCGGTCAGCTCTGGAACTGGATCTACCATTACGGCGTGCGCGACTTCGCCGCCATGACGACCATCGGCAAGGGCCTGCGCGCCGCTCTGGCCGAGCGCTTCACGCTCGATCTCCCGGAGGTCACGGCCGAGCAGGTCTCGACCGACGGCACCCGCAAATGGCTGATCCGCATGGCGCCGACCGGCCCGCGCGACCGCGGCGCCGAGATTGAATGCGTCTACATCCCCGAGGTCGATCGCGGCACGCTCTGCGTCTCCAGCCAGGTCGGCTGCACGCTGACCTGCACCTTCTGCCACACGGGCACGCAGCGGCTGGTGCGCAACCTGACCACCGAGGAGATCGTCGCGCAGTTGATGGTGGCGCGCGACCGGCTCGGCGATTTTCCCAATCGCAGCGCGCCGGGCGGCGCCTTCGTGCCGAAGGACGGCGGCCGCTTCGTCTCCAACATCGTCTTCATGGGCATGGGCGAGCCGCTCTACAATTTCGACGGGGTGCGCGACGCCATCGACGTGATCTCCGACAATGAGGGGCTTTCGCTCGGGCGACGGCGCATCACCGTCTCGACCTCCGGCGTCGTGCCGCAGATCGGCCCGCTCGGCGACGCGATGGGCACGATGCTGGCGATCTCGCTGCACGCCGTGCGCGACGACCTGCGCGACGAACTCGTGCCGCTGAACAAAAAATACCCGATTGCGGAGCTGCTGGAAGCCTGCCGGACCTATCCCGGCGTCTCCAACGCCAAGCGCATAACCTTCGAATACGTCATGCTCAAGGGCGTCAACGACAGCGACGCCGAAGCGCGCGATCTGGTGCGCCTGCTCAAGGGCATCCCCGCGAAGATCAACCTGATCCCGTTCAATCCCTGGCCCGGCACAAAGTACGAATGCTCGGACTGGGACCGCATCGAACGCTTCTCCGAGATCGTCTTCCGCGCCGGCTACGCCTCGCCGGTGCGGACGCCGCGCGGCCGCGACATCCTGGCCGCCTGCGGCCAGCTCAAGAGCGAGACCGAAAAGCTCTCCGCCCGCGCCCGCCTGATGCTGGACGAGGCCGACGCCGCGGCGCGGGCCGGCTGACGGACATGCTGCGCTGGCTGCTGCTGATCCCGTTCGCGCTGCTCGTCGCCATGGGCGCCGGGATGTTCGCCATGCTGGTGGCGAGCCTGGTTTCGGCCGAGATCGCCCTGCTGATCGGCGGCGGCTTCGAGCGGCTGCTGGACGCGCTGTTCGGGCTGGCCGATGCTGGGATCGATCCCGGCCCGACGGCGCAGGCGGCGTTCAGCCTTATCGGGCGGCTGGGGCTGGCGATCATCGTCGCGCCCGTGGTTCTGGTCGCGCTGGTCAGCGAGATGTTCCGCATTCGCAGCGGCCTGATCCAGAGCGGACTGGCCGGGCTGCTCGCCACCCTGCTCCCGCTCGCCATGCTGCAGCTCTCGCGCGCGCCGACCGAGGCCGAGACGCGGATCATCGGCGCGCTGTTCCTGGTCGGGGCCGCGACGGGGTTCGTGTACTGGATCATCGCGGGGCGTGGGGCTGGCG
>JAKFWE010000304.1 GCA_021732895.1 Allobosea sp.
GAATTTTCCGGCCAGCGCTTGCGCATAGGCCGCGAGAAACCGGTCGATGTCCGCCCCGGAGGTGGTCCATCCGAGCGAGACCCGCAAGGCCCCCGCGCTCATGGCGGGGTCGACGCCCATGGCGGCCAGCACATGCGAGGCCTTCACCTTGCCCGACGAGCAGGCCGAACCGGAGGACAAGGCGACGCCGGCGAGATCGAGCTTGATCAGCATGGTCTCGGCGCTGACGCCAGGCGTCGCGAAGGCGCTGGTGTTGGGCAGCCGCCGGGCCTGCCGGCCGAAGATCGTCGTCCCCGGCGCGACCGCCAGCAGACCGGCCTCCAGCCCGTCGCGCAGATCCGCCAGCCGGACCGACTCATCCGCCAGCACAGCGCCCGCCAGTTCCGCGGCGACGCCGAAGCCGACGATGCCCGGCACGTTCTCGGTGCCGGCCCGCCAGCCACGCTCCTGCCCACCGCCGCGCAGCGGCTTGTCGGACAATTCAAGCGCGCCAGTGTGGAAGACGATGGCGCCGACGCCCTTGGGACCGCCGAGCTTGTGAGCCGAGAGCGTCAGAACATCTGCTCCCAGATCATTGATATCGATCGCGATCTTTCCGGCGGCCTGAACGGCGTCGCTGTGGACCAAAGCGCCGAAGCGCTGCGCCAGCGCCGCGACCTTCGCGATCGGCTGGATCACGCCGGTCTCGTTGTTGGCGAGATGCAGCGAGACCAGCGCCCGTTCGCCGGGCTGTTCGGCGGCGAGGCGTTCGAGCCGCCCTTCGAGCCAGCCGAGATCGGCGACGCCGTCGCCATCGACGGGGATGTCTTCGACCGCCTCGGTCGTAAAGCGGCGCCCGTCACGCACGCAAGGATGCTCGGTCGCGCCATGCAGCAAGAGCGTCGCCTGCGTGCGGACACAGTCGCGCCCGCCGCTGCAATCCATCAGACCGGGAGAGAGGACCGTCGCATTGGCCTCCGTGCCGCCGCTGGTGAACACGACATTGGCAGCCTTCGCCCCGACCAGCGCGGCGACCTGCACCCGCGCCCGCTCGATCGCGCCACGCGCCGCCCTGCCCTCCCCATGCACGGAGGACGGATTGCCCGGCAGCAACAGGGCGCGCGCCATCGCCTCCGCCACGGCCGGCCTGACCGGGGTGGTCGCGTTATGGTCGAGATAGGCGCGAGGCGACCCGGTCACGCTACGTCACACTCCCATTGCGAATGTCGGCGGCGCCGGCGCCGGCACGATTAGCCTTGAGTTCGCACCCCTGCGCCGTGCTATAGCCGCCCGTCCTGACCAGCCGGCGGCAGGAAAACCAGACGCGCGGCGAGGCGTCGATCTCGTCCGTTCCTGCATTGTTCACGGCTGTTAGAACCATTCTAAGCGCTCTGATGTAGGGCGCGAGCGGCGGGTCCGTCAAGGGCGAGGCCGCCCTTCGGCGGGTGCATGCCGCCGCGGGGCGGGTTTGTCCCCGGCCTGTCCCAACAAGAGGCGAGACGACGATGCCAGAGGTGATTTTCAACGGACCGGCCGGCCGGATCGAGGGCCGCTACCAGCCCGCCAGGAAGCGCGGCGCGCCGCTCGCAATCATCCTGCATCCGCACCCGCAATTCGGCGGGACGATGAACAACCAGATCGTCTACAACCTGTTCTACACCTTTGTGAACCGGGGCTTCTCGGCGCTGCGCTTCAACTTCCGCGGCGTCGGCCGCAGCCAGGGCCATTTCGACCATGGCGCGGGCGAGCTTTCGGACGCGGCAGCCGCGCTCGACTGGATGCAGGCGCTGAACCCCGAGGCCAAGAGCTGCTGGATCACCGGCGTCTCCTTCGGCGCCTGGATCGGCATGCAGTTGCTGATGCGCCGCCCCGAGATCGAGGGCTTCATGTCGATCGCGGCGATGGCCAACCGCTACGATTTCTCGTTCCTGGCGCCCTGCCCGTCCTCGGGCCTGTTCGTGCACGGCTCGGAAGACAGGGTCGCCCCGGTCAAGGAGGTCATGGCGGTGATCGAGAAGGTGAAGACCCAGAAGGGCATCCTGATCGAGCATGCCGTGGTCGAGGGCGCCAATCACTTCTTCGACGGCAAGGTCGACCAGCTCATGGAGCAGGTCTCGGCCTATCTCGACCGCAATGTCGGGCCGGAAATTCCGAAGGCGGAGCGGGATGCGGAAGAGGACTAGGCGGCGCGAGCGCGACGAACACGCCGAGCGCTTGAGCGCGATCCGGGAGCGGGTTCGCCATTCCGTCGAGGATGGCCGCCCGCCCGTCAGTATCGATAAGCTCAGGGACCGACTGGCCGCGCTGCACGAGGCGACCGTGAAAGCCCATGGCCGTGGAGCGGCTTGAGGTCGTCTTCCGGAGCGATGCAGCCGACGATCTCGATGCGATCTACCGCTGGATTTACAAATCCAGCCTCGAACCGGCGACCGCCCGGCGTTACGTGGAACGCACCGTCGCGTTCTGCGAAAAGATCGGCGGGATGGCGCGCGGCGGCCGACCCCGCGACGATCTCATGCCCGGATTACGAACGTTTCCCTTCGAGCGGCGGGCCGTGGTCGCCTGCTTGATCGTGGGCGAAATGGTCGAGATCACCAATGTGTTCCATGGCGGGCGCGACTACGAAGCGCTCTATCGTGATCGTGGTCAGGCCGAAGACGCCGATGAGCCCTGACAGGCGTCGATCAGGCATCACTTCGAGAGAGATTTCGGCTCGGCCCCTCGCAAAACGCCGGCGATGGCCTTAGACGACGCCACACTGATCGCGACCGACCGAGCCCGTGCCATGACCGCCTTCAAATCCGACCTCCTCCGCACCCTCTCCGAGCGCGGCTACGTTCACCAGATCTCCGATCCCGAGGGGCTGGACGCGGCTGCGCTCAAAGGCCCGATCAGCGCCTATATAGGCTTCGACGCCACGGCGACCTCGCTGCATGCCGGCTCGCTGATCCAGATCATGATGCTGCACTGGATGCAGGCGACCGGCCACAAGCCGATCGCGCTGATGGGCGGCGGCACCTCGATGGTCGGCGACCCCTCCTTCAAGGACGAGGCGCGCAAGCTGCTGAGCGCCGAGGACATCGAGCGCAATCTGCAGGGCATCCGGCGCGTTTTCGCCAACTACCTCGATTTCGGTGGCGGTTCTTCGACGACAGGCCCGGCGTCGATGATGAACAACGCCGACTGGCTGCTGGACCTGAACTACCTCGATTTCCTGCGCGATGTCGGCCGCCACTTCTCGGTCAACCGGATGCTGTACTTAGACAGCGTCAGGACGCGGCTGGAGCGCGAGCAGTCGCTCTCATTCCTCGAATTCAAC
>JAKFWE010000382.1 GCA_021732895.1 Allobosea sp.
GTGCCGGATCAGGCCCGGCCGCGCCGGCGCCTGCTCGCGCTACGCCAACGAGAACGGCCTGCTGGTCCGCACCGACCCGGTCGTGCTGCTGGCCGAGGCGGTGAGCGAAGGCCATATGCTGGTTCCCTTCGCTGAGAATGCACAGGACTGGGCCGGCGAAATTCTGCCGGCGCAGCGCCATTTCGTCACCGGCATCGGTTCGGGCACGACCTATCCGGACTACAAGCCGGCCCCCTTCATCGTCTCCTCGCGGCACGAGGGCGTCGACACCGTCACCGTCGTCACCGAGGGGATCTTCTCCTATTGCGGCGTCAAGGTGAAGATCGACACCGACCGCCATCTCGGGCCGGAGACGGCCGCCGTGCGCTCCAAGGGCGAGCAGGTCGGCCATGTCACGACCGCCGAATACGGCTCGCAGATGCTCTCCATCGGCGGCGTGCGCCACCTCACCGGCGGCTCGAAGAAGGAAGGCAACGCCACCTGCGAGGCTATGCTGCAGCTCGCAAACGGCGAGGCGGTGGAACTGACGATCGATGGCGGCCATGCCGTCGTCGTTCAGGCGGGCGCAGCCCCGATCGTCGATGGCAAGCCCGAGACGCGGATGCGCGTCGGCTGCGGCTCGGCGACGGTCGGCATCTTCGCGCAGCAATGGCTGGGCCATGTCGACGAGGTCATCGTCGTCGACGATCACATCACCGGCGTGCTGAGCTAGCATCAGGCCGGGCGCGTGCTCGACATGAGGCCCGCCGGCATCCGGGTGCGCGGCCGCAAGTCGACTCCCGGCCGCTACTTCCAGGTGGCGCAGCCCGGCCTCGGCTGGGGCGGAACCGACATCACCGAGCCGCTTTCGATCATCCAGAAGATCGATCCCGCCCTGGCCTGGCCGGGCATGCGCCTGCTGCTGACCTCGACCACCGGCGAGGATTCGCTCTACTGCGTGCTCGACGAGAGCCTGACCCCGGTCGAGACGGACATGCCGCCCGCCGTGCGCCAGGTCGTCGAGCGCATCGGCGAGAATTGCGAACCCTCGCTCTGCACCGTCACCTTCATGGCCGGCGCGGGCGGCAGCCTGCGCGCCGGCGTGACCGAGAACCCGGTGCTGCTGACGCGCTCCGTGCAGGCGGGAACCACGAAGGTCACCATGGGCGGCGCGCCGGTCTATGTCTGGCCGGGCGGCGGCATCACCGTGATGGTCGATGTGCTGCGCATGCCGAAGAACGCCTTCGGCCATGTGCCAACGCCGGCGATCGTCGCTCCGATCGAGTTCACGCTGCCGCGCGCGCTCTATCTGGCGTCGGGCGGCCATGCCGACGAGATCGTGCCGATCGAGCAGGTGCTGCGCGCGCATGGCGGGCAGGCCCGGATCGAGCCAAGCGCGGCGGAAAATCCCTGGCCGCTGCCGCGCGGTTCCGGGTAGAAGCTGCGATCCTTTCGCCGTCATCCCGGGCGGAGCGCAGCGTAGACCCGGGATCCATGCCGGAGCGCTCCCTGAAGACGTTCCGGCATGGATCCCGGGTCTCCCTCCGGTCGCCCGGGATGACGCAAGTTTTTGCGGTCCGCCATGAAATCCCACCGCGTCGCCCGCCTGCCCGGCAACCGGCTGCATCTGCAGGAAGGGCCGAGCGATCTCGTCATCGCAGCCTTCGGCGGACCCTCCGAGATCGAGCGCGCCTATGGCGCCGCGGAAGACCGGTTCGAGGGACTTCTTTCAGAGATCGCCGGCGAGTTGCGCACCCTGCGCCGGCCGCTCGACCACCAGCCGCCCTCGCTGCGCGGCGCGACGGCCCAGGCCATGGCGCGCGCCTGCTGGCCGTTTCGCGCCAGCTATATCACGCCGATGGCGGCGGTCGCGGGCGCCGTCGCCGACGCCGTGCTCGCGGCGATGGTCGCCGCCTCGCCGGGCCTCCAGCGCGCCTATGTCAACAATGGCGGCTACATCGCCGTGCACCTGACGCCGGACCATCCGCTGGATATCGGCGTGGTGACTTCGCTCGCCCGCGCCCGGCCGGAAGGTTACCTGCGGCTAGACGCGGCCCGCCCGGCGCGCGGCGTCGCCACCAGCGGCTGGCGCGGCCGTTCATTCTCGCGCGGCATCGCCGACGCGGTCACCGTGCTGGCGCGTTCGGCCGCGGAAGCGGACGCCGCCGCCACCGTCATCGCCAACGCGGTCGACGCGGTCGATGCAGGCATCAGCCGCCGTCCGGCGCGGGCGCTCGACCCCGACAGCGATCTCGGCGACCTGCCGGTGACGGTGGATGTCGGGCCGCTCCCGCCCGGAACCGTCGCGGCCGCGCTCGACAACGGCGTCGCGATGGCCAGGGCGCTCCGGCGCGACGGCCTGATCGAGGCGGCGCTGCTTTCGCTCGGCGACGAATGGCGCGACGTCACACCGACAGATACTGCGACCTGACCGCCTCGTTGGCCTTCAGCTCGGCCATCGTCCCGGTGAACCGGATCACGCCCTTCTCGATGATCGCGGCCCGATCGGCGACGTTGCCGGCGAAATGCAGGTTCTGCTCCGAGATCAGCACCGTCAGCCCCTCGCTCTTCAGCGCCAGAATCGTCTTCGCCATCTCCTCGACGATGACGGGCGCGAGCCCCTCGGACGGCTCGTCGAGGAGGACGAGCCTGGGATTGCCCATCAGCGTGCGCGCGATCGTCAGCATCTGCTGCTCGCCGCCCGACATGGCCCCGCCCGGCCGGTCGCGCATGCGCCCGAGATTGGGAAAGAGCGCGAAGAGCCGCTCCGGCGTCCAGTGCGGCGCATCGGGGCGCGCCGGGCGCTGGGCGACGGAGAGGTTCTCCATCACCGTGAGCTCGGAGAAGACGCGCCGGTCCTCCGGCACATAGCCGATGCCGAGGCGGGCGATCTCGAAGGCCTCGCGGCCCTGCACGGGCTGTCCTTCGAAGACGACGCTGCCGCCGGCGGGCGGCACGAGACCCATCACCGCCTTTATGGTGGTCGATTTGCCGGCGCCGTTGCGGCCCATCAGCGCCAGAACCTCGCCGCGCTCCATCGAGAAGCCGACGCCCTGCAGGATATGGGCGCGGCCGTAATAGGCCTGCAATCCGGCGATCTCGAGCATGGCGGTCATGGCGAGGGTTCGGTGAAGCGCGAGGCTAATCCCCTTCCCCCCACTTGTGGTGGGGAAAGGTTAGGGATGGGGGGCCGTGCCGATTGGCGGATGATGCAGGCGAAGGCGAACCTTCGGCCTGGACTCTCCCCCCGCCCCGACCCTCCCCACTGCAAGCGGGGGGAGGGAGAAAACCAGCGCCTGCCTCGAAA
>JAKFWE010000356.1 GCA_021732895.1 Allobosea sp.
GCGATGTCGTCGACCTCGCTGCATAACTTGTAGACCGCGAACATCGCGTCGCGCTGCTCGCGCGGCAGGATGCGCATGCCGGTGTAGAAGGAGCTGCGGGCCGCGATCCGGGGCGCGGCCTCGGCCCGTGGGCCGGGCGGCGTGCTCATGCCGGCCTCTCCGGCGCGAGCAGGCGCCGCCACGCCTGTCCGGCGACACCGCGCGCCGCCACGGCCAGCATCCGCGGCTTCGACAGGCGAACCGGCGCGCGCAGCGGGTCGAGCGCAAGCAGCCGCTGCGTCAGCGCCTCGGCGAGGCGCTGGATCGCGGCGACTTCCAGCCCGAGACGCCAGTCCCTGATGCCGCTGGCGAAGCCGGCGCTGTCGCGCAGCAGCTCCGCCGTCCGCCCCGCCAGTTCGACCAGGGCCTGGCGCAGCGCCGGCGTCGCCACCTCGCCGCCGAGATCGGCGATGGCCGCGCCATGCCGTCCGAGCGTCCGCTCCGGCAGGTAGACCCGGTCGAGCATCCTGAAATCCTTGCCGCAGTCCTGCAGATGATTGATCATCTGCAATGCAGCGCAAAGCGCGTCGTTGCCCGGCCAGAGCGCCCTGTCCTCGCCGTGAACGTCGAGCACAAAGCGTCCGACGGGCATGGCCGAATGGGCGCAGTAGGCCATCACGGCGCTCCAGTCGTCATAACGCGCGGTCTCGACGTCCTGCCGGAACGCGACCAGCATGTCGAGCGCATGCGTCGGCGCCATGTTGCGGGCCAGCAGCGCCCGCCGCAGCGGCTCGGCTTCGGGCTCGACATCGCCGCGCCCGGTCAGGGCGGCCTCGAGACGGTCGAGCAGCCGATGCTTGTCCCGCGCCGCCAGCGAAGGATGGTCGGCGACATCGTCGGCGGCGCGCACGAAGCGGTAGAATCCCATGATCGCGTCGCGGTGGCGCGGCGCCACGATCCAGGATGCGACCGGAAAATTCTCGTCGCGGTGAGACTTGCCCGAGAGGGCGTCGCTGACTTGCGTCATGCCGCATCCCCCGGCCTCGGCGAGCCCTGATAGCGCCCCTTCCAGGCCCCGCCGCGCCCGCGCCAATGCAGCAGCGCCGATTCGAAGGTGAAGGCCCCGTAGAGCAGCGCAACGAGCGGCAATGTCGCCGCCAGCACGAGCGGCAGGCCATAGAAGCGCAGGATCGGCAGAAAGGACGCCATCATCGCGACATAACCCGCCAGCCCGAGCCATCGCGCCAAGCCTTCGCCGAAGAACAGCGCGAGCGGCGGCAGGAGATAGGTCAGCGCCAGGCCGGTCAGGGCGATGGCGAGCCGGGCCGGCGAGTATTTCAGTTCGGCATAAGCGGAACGGGTCACCATGCGCCGGATCGGATGCAGGGTCGCATAAACGCGCAGGCTGACCGCCCGGCGCGTCAGCGCCAGCCGGATCGGCCCCTGCGTCTTCAGCAGGCGGCCAAGCGCGCAATCGTCGATGATCGCGCCCCGGATGCTTTCCAGCCCGCCGGCGCGCTGGAGCGCCACGCGATCGACCAGCATGCATCCGCCGGCCGCCGCCGCCGTCCGCATGGCGGGGTCGCTGACCCAGGCGAACGGGTAGAGCTGCGCGAAGAAATAGACGAAAGCCGGGATAAGCGCCTTTTCCGCCGGCGTCTCGACGCTGAGGCGCGCCATCAGAGAGACCAGAACGCGGCGTTCGTTGACCGCCATGGCGGCCAGATGCGTGAGCGTGTCCGGCGCGAGCGCGATGTCGGCGTCGCAGAACAGCACGAGCGATGGCGGGGCGTCGAGGGCCTCCGCGAAGACCAGCCCGTTTCGCACCGCCCAGAGCTTCCCGGTCCAGCCGGCGGGCACCGCGCGGTTGGTCAGGATGGTCAGGTCGTCGCGGCGGCCCAACCGTTCCGCCATGGCGCTGGCCAGCTTCGCCGTGCCGTCGCTGCTGTCGTCGTCCACGAGCACGATGCGCAGCCGTCCCGCGTAATCCTGCGCCAGCAGCGCACCGAGCGAGCGCTCGATCACCTGCGCCTCGTCCCGCGCCGGAACGATCGCGACGATTTCGGGCCAGTGCGCACCGGCGGAGAGCCGCGCCGGCCAGTCGTCGTCGCGCTCGCGGCAGAGCCAGAAGCCGCCGCGCCCGAGCAGCAGCACGGCCCAGACCGCCAGCGCGGCGAAAGCCAGGGCCGCCATCATCGCAGCATGCCCGCGCCGCGGAACCAGGCGATGGCGTCCGCGAGCCCATCGGCATGAGGCCGCGCCCGGTAGCCGAGTTCGCGCTCGGCCTTGGCCGAGGAGAAGAACATGCGATGGCGGGCCATGCGCAGTCCGTCGCGCGTCACGAAGGGGGTGCGCCCGGTCAGTCCCGCGAACGCCTCGGCGGCGAGCGCGAGCGGGTAGATCAGCCGGCGCGGCAGCGCGATGCGCGGCGCCGGTCTGCCGACGATTGTCGCGATCGCGCCGAGCATGTCGCGCAGGCTGACATTCTCGCCGCCGAGCACATAGCGCTCGCCGATGCGGCCGTGGCGCAGCGCCGCGAGATGACCGGCGGCGACATCGTCGACATGGACGAGGTTCAGCCCGGTCTCGACATAGGCCGGCATGCGCCCGCTCGCCGCCTCGATGATGATCCGCCCGGTCGGCGTCGGCTTGACGTCGCAGGGGCCGACCGGCGTCGAGGGGTTGACGATCACCGCCGGCAGCCCTTCCTCGGCGACCATGGCCTCGACCAGCCGCTCGGCCTGAAGCTTGGTCTTCTTGTAGAGCCCGATCGCGTCGGCCTCCGCAACCGGCCGGCTTTCGTCGGAGAGGCCGCCGGAATGGGAGAGCGCCAGCGTCGCGACGCTGCTGGTATGGACGATGCGCCTCACCCCGGCGGCGAGCGCGGCCTGCATGACATGGCGTGTGCCTTCAACATTGATCGCGATCATCGTCGCCGGATCGGGCACCCAGAGCCGGTAATCGGCCGCGACGTGAAACGCGCAGGTCGCCCCCTGCATCGCCGCCCGCACCGCGCCGGCGTCGCGCAGGTCGCCGGTCACGATCTCGACGCCGGCCGGATCGAAACCGGCGCGCGGGCTGCCCTCGCGCATCAGCGCGCGAACATGAAAACCCTCGGCCTGCAAGCGCCGGATGACGGCCGAGCCGACGAAACCGCTGCCGCCAGACACGAAGGCGCGCTCGCCGTGGCCGCCGTCGCCCATCATCCGCCTGTCGCGAACATCTTCGGCCGTTCGCCCGGATCGCTGCTCACGGCCTCTCCTCGGCTCGCTGGATTGGCGGTTGCGATACACGCCGGGGA
>JAKFWE010000243.1 GCA_021732895.1 Allobosea sp.
GACGCTGGTCGCCGGCGCCGGGCCGCTCGCCGGCGTCGCCTGCGGCGTCAAGGACATTATCGACACAGCCGATCTGCCGACCGGGATGGGCTCGCCGATCTATGCGGGGTGGCGCCCGCGCGCCGACGCGCCCGTGGTGATGGCGCTGAAGGCCGCAGGCGCGACGGTCGCGGGCAAGACCCACACCACGGCCTTCGCCTTCATGGATCCGGCCCCGACCCGCAACCCGCACGACCTGACGGCGAGCCCCGGCGGCTCATCGGCCGGCTCGGCCGCCGCCGTCGGCGCCGGCATGATCCCGCTCGCGATCGGCACGCAGACAGGCGGCTCGGTGGTCAGGCCGGCCTCCTATTGCGGCGTGGCCGGCCTCAAACCCTCCTATGCGCTGCTGCCCAGCGTCGGCGTCAAGCCGTTCTCATGGTCGCTCGACACGGTCGGCCTGATGGCCGCCAGCGCCGACGATCTCGGCTTCGCGATGGCCGCGATCGCCGGGAGGCCGGATCTCGACCCGGCCCCCGCCGTTCTGAAGGGCCTGCGCATCGGCACGACACGCCAATCCTTCGCCGGGGCCGCCGAGCCCTGCTGCGACGCCGCGCTCGGCAGGCTGACGGAACTCGCGACCGCGGCCGGGGCCGCCTGCGTCACGCTGGATACGCCGGACGCGCTGGTCGCGGCGTTCAACGCCCATGGCCCGCTCCAGGATTTCGAGGCGATGCAGGCGCTCGCCTGGGAATACGCCCATCGCCGCGAGACGATCGCGCCGAAGCTGCGCGCCTATCTCGACGGCATCCGCCAGACGACGCCGGCGAGCTACGACGAGGCGCGGCGGCTCTCGCGCCGGGGCCGCGACGCCGCCAGGGCGTGGTTTCGCCAGGCGGACGTGGTGCTGGCCTACGCCGCGCCGGGCGAGGCGCCGGCGACGCTGGCTTCGACCGGCGACTCCAGGTTCAACCGGCTCTGGACGCTGCTCGGCGCGCCGTGCCTGACCATCCCGGTGATGCGCGGGCCGCGCAATCTGCCGGTCGGCATCCAGGTGATCGGCGGATTCGGGGCCGACAATCATGTCATCGCCGTGGCCAAGGCGCTCGAAAAGCTTGTCTGACCAAGCCGTTCCAAAGATTCATCCCCAAGTGAATCCAACGGTTTAACAGCTCGTTAGCGATACTCTTGCGTCGCCCCGCCGCCGCCGCCTCGCCGCCCCCTTGCGGCCATCGGCAGTTCTGCTAGCTTGATGTCAGGTCAATGACAAAGGAGGGAGCGATGAGCCTCACGCTAAGTCTCGACCGGTTGGCGCTGGGCGCGGCATTCGTGTTCATGATCGCCATCGTTCTTGGCGCGTTCTGACTGCTGTCAGTCTCAAGTCGCGTAGACCACGAAGATAATCATGGGAGCGCCGCCGGATCCGAATCCGGCGGCGTTTTTCATGCCGCGACAGGCCGCGCCCGGCCGCCGGTCAGCTTTCCGGACAGGGATTCTCGCTCACCTGCCATGACATCATGTTGATGACCCGGCCGCACTCCGCCAGCCGCCTGCCCTTCGTGGTGCGGATGCAGGCGAGGGCGCCCTCGGCAATCTTGCGTCCGTCGGTCCAGCAGAAGCAGAGCGGCTCGGGGGCCTGCGCCTGCCGCGGCGGGTCGAGCGCGATCGCAGGCTCCGCCGCCCGCGCCGGGGCTGCGAGACCCGTCAGGCCGAGCGCGAGGGCGACGGCGACGACGCGTCGGCCGGGCCGACGTCGCGGCGACAGCGTCCCAGAGAAACGCAACGAGACCAGGCTCATCGATCGATCCCTCCGCCCCGGTTCAACCCCGGTCATGCGCTGCGAGCCTAGCACGGCTTTCCGGAACCGCCCAAGCCGCGCCCGACGCCCATGATTGTTCTTTTGTGGCATGATCTTAGCCATATCGCTCTTGCAAGGTCAGGGCGCCCCGGCCATATTGGCGGGAAGAGAGCCCGATGGGGGCTCCGGGAGGAACCATGTCCCTGATTTCGCTTGCCCGGCGCGGCCGGGCCATCGCCGTCATCGCTGGCGCCCTTTTGCTCGTCCCCGCCATCGCCGAAGCGCGGCCGGGCGGAGGCAAGGGTTTCGGCAGCCGTGGCGCGCGCACCGAGCAGGCGCCGGCGCGCACCAACACCGCGCCCAACGGCGCCCAGCCCTTCCAGCGCAGCGCGCAACCGTCGCCGGCCGCCTCGACCGCCGCCGGCGCCGCCGCACAGGCGGCCCGGCCTTCGATGGCGCGCAATCTGATGCTGGGCGTCGGCGCCGGCCTGCTCGGGGCCGGCCTGTTCGGCCTGCTGTCGGGCTCCGGCTTTTTCTCGGGTATGGCCTCGATGGCCGGCATCCTGGGCTTCCTGCTGCAGATCGCGCTGATCGGCGGCGCGATCTGGCTGGCGCTGCGCTTCTTCCGCCGCCGCTCCGAGCCGCAGCTCGCGACGGCGGGCGGCCCGTTGGCGCGCGAGGCTCACCGTCCCCAGCCTGATCCCCGCATGGCGGCGATGGGCGGCGGGGCCGCGAGCCCGGCGATGCCCCAGCAGACGGACATTTCGCTGGACGACGCCGATTTCGCGACCTTCGAGCGCCTGCTGGGCGAGGTGAACGAGGCCTATTCGAACGAGGACGAGCGGGGCCTGCGCGCGCTGGTCACCCCGGAGATGTTCCGTTACTTCGACGAGGATCTCTCCGGCAACGCCAAGCGCGGCCTCGTCGATCGCGTCAGCGACGTCAAGCTGCTGCAGGGCGACCTGGCCGAGGCGTGGCGCGAGGGCTCGCTCGACTACGCCACCGTGGCGATGCGCTTCAGCCTGATCAATGCGCTTTACGAGCGCGCCACGGGCCGGGTGGTCGAGGGCAGCGCGACGCAGTCGCAGGAGGTCGTCGAGCACTGGACCTTCGTGCGCGAGCGCGGCGGCGCCTGGCGGCTTTCCGGCATCCAGTCGGCCGCCTGAGATCGGCGTTGCAGTCGCCGATGTGACGACGGCCGGGTTCGCCCGGCCGTTTTTCATTTTGACGGGCGGTCCACGAGCCGCTAGCCGGGGTTCGTCCATGTCGCATGGAGCCGCTCTCGCCCTCCGGCAAGCCGGCAGCCGGAGGAACTCGCCATGACCGATATGCGCCTCGTCGTCGTCGGCGCCGCCGGGCGGATGGGCCGGATGCTGATCCGGGCGATCAGCGAGGCGCCGGGCTGCGTGCTCTCGGCCGCGATCGAACGCTCGGGGTCGGACGCTCTCGGCCAGGACGCGGGCGTGCTAGCCGGACTGCCGGCCTGCGGCGTCGAGCTGAGC
>JAKFWE010000229.1 GCA_021732895.1 Allobosea sp.
AAGCCCCGCCCGTCTCGGCCAAAACCTTCGTGATCGCAGCCGTCAAAGACGTCTTGCCATGATCGACATGGCCAATCGTCCCGATGTTGCAATGCGGCTTCGTGCGAGCGAATTTCTCTTTGGCCATGACACCTGTTTCCTGCGAACGGCCCCGCAAGGCCTTTAAAGCGCGGTCGCATTAGGGTGTTTCAGCCGGGAATGCAAGGTTTCCGGCGCGGGCGGCGGCGCCCGCGCCGGCCTTGCTCAGAGCCGCTCGCCGATCGAGATCGCGTAGGCCGGCTGACGCTGGATGAACAGCGGATCGTCGGGGCCGGCCAGCCCGTCGGCCAGCGTGGTCGGGTCGAAGATCGCGTTGTCGCAGGTCTCGTTCTTCTCGAGCGCGGTGATCGTCAGCGTGCCGAGCTTTACGGTCGGGCGCGCATCCTCGCCGTCCCACAGCTGCGTGGCGTTGGTCTTCTCGTCACCGGCCTTGCCCATGATCGCGATCATGTCGAACCCGGCAGGCTGCTTCTTCTCGATCCGGCCCTTGAGTTCATCGACCAGAAAGTCGGCCGGCTTGGCCTTGGCCTCCTCGTCGGTCAGGCCGACCTCGCCGCCGAGCGGCGCCATCTTGAACTTGACCAGTTGCTTGGCCCCGGCGGCGTTGGTCAGCGTGTAGGGATGGATGCCCCAGTAGTTGACCCCCACCCAGGAGCCGACCACGGGCTTGCTCGCCAGATAGCGCCCCTGCCCCGTCGTCTCGGGATTGGCGTCGGTGAAGGCCTTGATCTTGTCGGCCTGCGGTTTGCCGTCGGCGCCCGGCAAACGCACCTTGAGGAATTCGAGCATCTGCTCCGGCGACTTCACGAAATTGATCGGCGCATTGACCATCACGAATTCGGTCTGGCCGGCGCCGCCCGGATCGATCCGGAAAGAGAAGCCGCGATTCACCGCCTTGTTGGCGTCCATCACCTTGGGATTGCCGCCGCCGACGGACAGGCGCGCGACGACGGTGGAGGTTTTCGCGAAAACCGGCGACTTGCTGAGGTTCTTCGCCTCGGCCGTCGGCACGAAGGAGCCGGTGAAGCACTGACCCTTGGCCCCGCTCGGGCGCGCCTTCTGCTTGCCCGAGAGCGTCCGCATCGTCTCGACGATCGACGGAGTCGTCTCCGGCGCCTGGGCGGCGGCAGGCGTCGTGGCGAACGCCAGCGCCATCGGCAGGGAGGCGGCGACGAGCAGGTGACGATGGACCATGATGCCCTCCGGGCGTTTGAAATACTGGCAGCAAGCCGCAGTCGAGAACTGTTATCAAGAAGAACTGCGGAGGCTCACGTTCACGCTTTCGTGACCTAGCGTCAGGCGGCCCGGCGCAGCCCTTCCGCCTGAAAAAGCGCCGCGCTCAACCTGCCGCCGCGTCTTGCCGGCTACGCCCCGAAAACGCGCCTGTAGCGCGCAGCCGTCTCCAGATCGCCGGAGACCTTCTCGGGATTGTCGGAGAGCTTGACCGCCGGGCGGCCATTGGCCCGCGTCACCTTGCAGACCAGCGAGATCGGGTCGAGCGCGGTCGAACCGTGCGGCGAACAGCCGACGAGGTCGTTGGTCAGGTCGGTGCCCCAGCCGAAGGCCATCCGCACCTTGCCGCTGAAGTGCCGGTGGACCTTCTCGATCGCGGCGACGTCGAGCCCGTCGGAGAAGACCAGCAGCTTCTCCCTCGGGTCGCGCCCGCGCTCGCGCCACCAGGCGATGATCTGTTCGCCCGCCTCGATCGGCGGGGCGCTGTCTGGCCGAAAACCGGTCCAGTCGGCGACCCAGTCCGGCGCATGGCGCAGGAAGCTGGCCGTGCCGAACGCATCCGGCAGGGCGATGAGCAGGTTGCCGCCATAGACCTGGCGCCATTCGTCGAGCACGCGATAGGGCGCGCGCAGCAGTTCCTCGTCGCTCTCGGCCAGCGCCGCCAGCACCATCGGCAGCTCGTGCGCGTTGGTGCCGATCGCCTCGAGATCGCTGTCCATCGCCAGGAGCACGTTCGAGGTGCCGGTCAGCTTCGGCCCCAGACCCTCTTTCAGCGCCTCCACGCACCAGCGCTGCCAGAGGAAACCGTGCCGCCGCCGGGTGCCGAAATCCGACAGGCGCAGGTCGGGCAGCCTCTGCAGTCGCTAGACCTTGTCCCACATCTTCGCCTTGGCGCGGGCGTAGAGCACGTCGAGCGAGAAGCGCTTCTGGCCGACCATGGCGCGGCGCGCCCTGAGCTCGTTGATGATGGCGAGAGCCGGCGTCTCCCACATCGTCGCATGCGTCCACGCCCCGTCGAAATGCAGCTCGTACTGCCCGTCGATCCGGCGCAGATCGTATTCGGGCAGGCGGAAATCCGCGAGCCAGGCGATGAAATCGGGCGAGAACATCTGCGTCTTGCCGTAAAACGAGTTGCCGGCGAGCCAGATCAGCTCCTTCTTCGAGAAGCGGACCTCGCGGGCATGGTCGAGCTGCGCGCGCAGTTCGCCCTCGTCGACGATCTCGGCGAGGCGGATATGCCGCGAGCGGTTGATCAGGGAGAAGGTGACGCGAACCTCCGGGTGGAAAGCCCGGATCATCTGCAGCATCAGCAGCTTGTAGAAATCGGTGTCGAGCAGGCTGCGGATGATCGGGTCCAGCCGCCAGCCATGGTTGTAGGTCCGCGTCGCGATATCGGTGACGGTCATGGCGTGGCGATCGTTCCGGCCTCGGCTGCCGGCTGGATTACGGGAAACCGCCGCCTCTGGCCAGATGATCGCGCAAGGCCGCGCGCGTCGTCGCGATCGTCGTGCAGGCGGTTTCGAGCTTCGGCGGCTCGCGGCTGGGCGGTCTGGCGCGGACCCTGTTCGCGCCGGCGAGGATCGCGCCGCGCGCAGCGGCTTCGTCCATGCCGACGATGCGCAACCGGACGATCGCGGCGGCAGGTCCTGCGGCTCACAAGCACGGGCCATGCATGGTCGTCGCGTCGCCCGATTGCTTCGTTTGCTGGAAATCGCGCGAGCGATCGCGCACAAGTATCTGGGACGTCATGAGAAGGGAGCTGGAGCGGGTACCGGGAATCGAACCCGGGTATTCAGCTTGGAAGGCTGCTGCTCTACCATTGAGCTACACCCGCGACGCGCGCCAAAATCCCGATGCCGACGCGGTGAGTCAAGTCGCGATCGGCAGGTTTTCTCGCGGGCTCGTCCGGCTGAGGACGCCGACGCCCCGGCGGCCGGGGCGGTCGCATCCCCGACACGGGGGTTTTTGCCGTTGACAGGCCGCAGCCCGGTCACCATAAGTC
>JAKFWE010000089.1 GCA_021732895.1 Allobosea sp.
GCTTCTGTCCCGCGAGGGCGAAATCGCCATCGCCAAGCGCATCGAGGCCGGCCGCGAGGCGATGATCGCAGGCCTCTGCGAGAGTCCGCTGACCTTCCAGGCGATCATCATCTGGCGCGACGAGCTCAACGAAGCCAAGGTCCTGCTGCGCGACATCATCGATCTCGAAGCGACCTATGCCGGGCCCGACGCCAAGAATCCGGCGCAGGCGCCGGGCGAGGGCGGCGAAGCCGGCGAGCCCGGGCAGGGCGCCGCGAACGGGCAGGCCGCTTCCGGCGGGCAGGCGGCCGACGGCGAGCAAGCCGAGGGCGAGCTGCCCTCCGATCTCGACGACGACGACATGGAGAACAACGTCTCGCTCTCGGCCATGGAGGCCGAGCTCAAGCCGCGCGTGCTGGAGACCTTCGATTCGATCGCGTCGAACTACACCAAGCTGCGCCGCCTGCAGGACCAGGACATCGCCAACCGGCTGGAGAACACCAAGCTCTCGCCGGCGCAGGACCGCAAGTACCGGAAGTTGAAGGACGACATCATCACCGCGGTGAAGTCGCTCTCGCTCAACAACAACCGCATCGAGGCGCTGGTCGAGCAGCTCTACGACATCAACAAGCGGCTGATCTCGCATGAGACCCGTCTGCTGCGTCTGGCCGAGAGCTATGGCGTCGGCCGCGAGGATTTCCTCAAGCAGCATGTCGGCGGCGAGCTCGATCCGAAATGGCTGCTGCGCGTCTCGAAACTGGGCTCGCGCGGCTGGAAGGAGTTCGTCGCGCTCGAGAAGGAGCGGATCAAGACCCTGCGCGAGGACATCCATACGCTGGCCTCCGAGACCGGCCTCGAGATCCAGGAGTTCCGCAAGATCGTGCTGATGGTCCAGAAGGGCGAGCGCGAGGCGCGGCAGGCGAAGAAGGAGATGATCGAGGCCAACCTGCGCCTCGTGATCTCGATCGCCAAGAAATACACCAATCGCGGCCTGCAGTTCCTCGACCTGATCCAGGAGGGGAACATCGGCCTGATGAAGGCGGTCGACAAGTTCGAGTATCGCCGCGGCTACAAATTCTCGACCTATGCGACCTGGTGGATCCGCCAGGCGATCACGCGCTCGATCGCCGATCAGGCCCGCACCATCCGCATCCCGGTCCACATGATCGAGACGATCAACAAGATCGTCCGCACCTCGCGCCAGATGCTGCACGAGATCGGCCGCGAGCCGACGCCGGAGGAGCTCGCCGAGAAGCTCGCCATGCCGCTGGAGAAGGTGCGCAAGGTCCTGAAGATCGCCAAGGAGCCGATCTCGCTGGAGACGCCGATCGGCGACGAGGAGGACAGCCATCTCGGCGACTTCATCGAGGACAAGAACGCGATCCTGCCGATCGACGCCGCGATCCAGAGCAATCTGCGCGAGACGACCACCCGCGTGCTGGCCTCGCTGACGCCGCGCGAGGAGCGCGTGCTGCGGATGCGCTTCGGCATCGGCATGAACACCGACCACACGCTGGAGGAGGTCGGCCAGCAGTTCTCGGTGACGCGAGAGCGCATCCGCCAGATCGAGGCCAAGGCGCTCAGGAAGCTGAAGCATCCGAGCCGGAGCCGGAAGCTCAGGAGCTTCCTGGACAATTGACGGCGGCGGAGCGGTGTCGCGGTCGCAATGGTCTTGCAGCCGCCACAATCATCCGCCACATTGATGGGCGTGTCGGATATCATCCGACACGCGCTTTGCGGGAGCTGACGATGCGTTCCTTGATGTTGGCGTTCTTCGTGCTGGTCACGGGCGTCGCCTCGGCGCTGGCCGCCGGCGGGACCTACATGCACTGAGGCTGTCCGGAGACGCGCCATTGTCCGTGCGCGTCCGCCATGTGCTATTCGAGGCATCGGGATTGATGTCTCTCGCTTAGTCCTTGTTCAACAAGTTCCCTTTGCTCTTGAATGCTTTGTCTGATCGCAAGCCGGGTTGCGTGCTGCAGGATTGGATCGAGACGCCTCCATCCGTTCAGTGGCTGCTCCTGAATTTTGAGGCGGTTCCATGCGTCGAGAGCTTGGCCGAAAGCAACTCTCGCCCGGCATAAGCCTTCGAATTGTTCCGCTTTGGAAAGATGTTTCTCGTTGAGTTTGGTGGCCTTGCTCAACTCGGCGTCACGCACGAGAAGGTATTGCCCCACGGTGTGCTTGAACGCGGTCTCGACCTCATCGATGTCTGGTCCGATTCGCGCTCTCCCCAGGCACCGGAAATCCAGCCGCGCCAACTCCGCGACAAACCGGTCGATGGTGTCAACACGATGCTGGCGACTGGTGAAGAAGGTCGGACGTTGCGAGGCCCGATAGGCAATATTGTTCTTCATAGCGAGTATTGCGAACAGCGCCCGCCATAGCGTTTGATGCTCGCGGTGAACCAGAAAGGCGCATTTCGCCGGCCCCGTATCAGTCGGCGTTTTGAGATAGATGGAATCGCGCAGTTGTCGGTCGGGGTCGATTGTCTGCAACAGATCATCGAAAATCCCGAGCCACTCCACGCCGCGCGTGAGCATCGCCTCGAACGAATTCTGGTTCGCATTCGACGGAAAACCGAGGAGATCGGTCTGGATCACGCCCAGACGCAAGAACAGGACTCTGGCGACGACCGGCAGAACAGGCTGCGCCGCTTCCTGACCGGCGTTCGGCGCGAGGTCCCCAAAACCCGATACGCTGCGCTCCAGTTGTCGATCCAGCGTCGCGATGGCGCTTTCCGCGTGCCCGGCAGCGACCTCCGTCAGCGCCAGAAGGAATGCAAGATAGTCGAGGAAGGGCGCGTTCCAGCCTGCCATGAGCGGTAAGCCTCGCACGAGCGGGCTCGGCGCATCATAGCTTCCTGGCCGCTTCCTGACGCAGTCGCCGCTGAACTCGCGATCCAGCCCGACTGCGTAGAGTTCGATCTGGACACGACAGTCCAGATCCTGAAGATGGGAAGCCAGTCTGGCGCGAGAAGCGCCCAGGAGAGCGCAAGCAACCGAGAGCTGCGAGCGCGGCGACAAATCGGTTTCTCCGGGCCACGGGCATTGGCCGCCGGGAAACGTGAGGTGCAGTTCGTAGAAGGTCCGCAATTCGCTGATGAGCGCCGGATCGATGCCAAGCGGGGCCGTCTCACTACGGAAATATCCCTGCAATCTGAACAGACTCTTTCCCAGGCTGGCGATGCTCGCGGCGAAGTCGGTCATCTCCTTGGCCGGGTGCTGATCCAGCGAAGGAACGCCGGCCGGCCGTCGCGCGAACAAGCGTATGTAGCCATGATCGTTGCT
>JAKFWE010000512.1 GCA_021732895.1 Allobosea sp.
CCCATCGACGTTGATGGTGTCGGCGAGCATGCGCGTCGCATCCGACATGCGCCGCGCCAGCGCCTCGCTCTGCTCGCCGAGAAGGCTGTGGATCTCGCGCCCGCCGGCGACGAGATTGCCCACCATGCCGTCGCGCTGCTCCGAGAGCATCGCGCCGACCTTGTCGCCGGTCTCCTCCAGCCTGCTGATGAAGCCGTCCTGCTGCTGCTCCAGCGCGAGCCGGACGCCGTCGACCGCGGCGCCGACGCGCGCGGCCAGGGCTTCGCCCTGATCGCCCAGCCTGACGTGAACGGTCTCGCCGGCTTCGGCGAGCTGCGTGATCAGCGCCTCGCCCCGCTCGGCCAGCAGCCCGTGCACCGAGCGTCCGACATCGGCGACGCGGGTCGCGAGCGCCTGGCCCTGGCCGCTCAGGAGGTCCTGCATCTCGAGGCCGGCCTGCGAAACCCTGACGGTCATCGCCCCGGCCTGCTCCTCCAGCAGCGCGCTGACCTTGGCGCCGGTGTCCGACAGGCTGGCGACCAGCGCCTCGCGCTGCGCGCTGACCGCGCCGTCCGCCTCGCGCGCGGCCAGGCCGATGCTGTCCACCAGGGCCTGCCCCTGCGCGCCGAGCAGCGCCTCGATGTCCTGACCGGCCCGCCCGAGCAGGGATTCGGCCTCCCTGCTCGCGCCGGAGACGCGCGCGACCAGGCTGTCGGCCTGCGTGGCGAGCAGCTCCCTCACGGTCTCGCCGGTTTCCGAGAGACGCGAGACGAGGCCGCCGCCCTGTTCGCTGAAGAGCGCATGGACGCTCGTCCCGGCATCGGCGATGCGCGTCGTCAGGTCGTCGCGGTGACGATCGACCGTTTCGCCGAGTTTCGTCGCGGCCTCGTCGAAGCGCAGCACGATGGCGTCGCCGCGTTCGCGCAGCAGATCCTCGACCGAGCGTCCGGTGTCGCCGAGCCGCTCGACCAGCGCTGATCCCTGCTGCTCGATCCGTCCTTGCACGGTCTCGCCGACTTCGCTCAGGCGCGCGGCGATCAGCTCGTTCTGCTTGCCGAGCAGGCCATGCACGCCGCGTCCGACCTCGGCCAGCCGCACCGTGACGCTCTCGCCTTCTTCCGAAATGCTGCTGCGCAGGCTGGCGCCCGTCTCGGCCAGCCGCCGGGTCAGGGTTTCGCCCTGACTGTCGATCATCTCGACCATGCCCCGGCTGCTCGCCTCGAAACGCTCGGCCACGGCGGCGCCGCGCGCGGAAATCTCCTGGGCCAGGCTTTCGCCGGTCATGAGCAGCGTCTCGTTGACGGTCGCGACGCGCAGGCTCAGCGTGTCGGCGACCTGAGAGCCCGTCTCGGCGATGGCGCGCGTGACGTCCTGCGCGCCGGCGGACAGGCCGTCGGTGAGGACCGCGCCGGTGCGCTCCAGCGAGGCCGCGATCTCGCGGGCGCGCCCGTCGAGCATGGCCGACAACTGATCGCTGGCGCCGGACAGGCGCTGGCTGACGTCGCCGGAGGTGACCTGCAGCCGCTCCACCAGTTCGCTGCCGCGGCCGCTGATCTCGTCGATCATGCGCTCGCCGGCCCGGCCGAGCGCCAGCGTGATCTGGTCGCCTTTCTCGCCGAGCGATCCGGTGACGCGGTCCCCGGCCTGCGACACGGCCTCGGCGATGGCCCGGCTGGCGCTCTCCATGTCGCGGGAGAGCCCTTCATGGGCGCCGCTGATGGCGAATTTCACGCGCTCCGCGTTGCCGACGACGGCTTCGCGCTGCGTCACCAGTTCGTCGATCAGCGAGCGCAGCCGGATTTCATTGTCGGCATAGGCGCGCTCGAGCGTCGCGATCTCGCCCCGAACAATCGTCTCGAGTTCGCCGGCCCGGGCGACGGCCCGTTCGATGCCGTCGCCCATGGCGGCGACTTCGCGGCGGATGGTCTGGCTGAGCGACAGCACGGAATCGGCGCCGACGACCTCCGGCTCGGCCAGCCGCAGCGCGACTTCCGTCATGGCGCGCGAGACCAGGCGCATTTCGCGCGTCCGCCGGTCGAGCGCGGCCAGCACAAAGAAGAACACCACCGGCGCGGCCACGGCGATCGCCAGCAGCGCCCACTCTCCGGGGCCGAAGCCCAGCAGCCCCTGCGGCAGGCCGTTCTCGATCGGTCCGAAACGGCCGGCGACGACGAAGGCGGCCCCCGCCAGCCAGGTCAGCGAGGCGAGGGCGGCGATCCAGGTCGGGCGCGTCGATGGCCGCACCGAGAACGCCTGCACGAGCGTGCTGGAATCGCGCCTGTCGTCATTGGCGACG
The DNA here is from genome assembly GCA_021732895.1 of Allobosea sp. Lineage (GTDB taxonomy): Bacteria > Pseudomonadota > Alphaproteobacteria > Rhizobiales > Beijerinckiaceae > Allobosea. Next base: position 2,276 of record JAKFWE010000512.1, read on the forward strand.
CGGCTGGCGTCGGGTGCGATGGCCGGGCGCGGCGGCGGCGGCGCGGCGCGCTCCGCCTTCGCCGCTGACTCCGGCGGCGCGATGTCGCGCCTGAGGTCGAGATTGAGATCGTCGCGCGTCGCCGACGGCAGCTTCGGCTCGGCTGTGTCGTCGCCGTCCTGCTGCTGGCGCGGCTGATCGAGCCTCAGAGCCTCCTCGATCGCGGACATCGCCGCCTCCGTCGGATCCTGGAGCTTGTTCTGCCGGGTCATTTTGCCGCCTCGCAACGCTACTCGATCGACGGGCGTCGTGATCTGGTCTCGCTCCGCCACGCCTTGCCGCCTCTGACGAAGCGCGCGGAGGGACTCTTCGCCCATCATTTACCACATTCGAGGGTAGTTGAGGCATCCGCCCATGGAAACCCGTCGGATGCGCTGATTCACAAACGTCGTTAACGCCTCGTTCACCATCAAAGCGCTTCTAGATCAGGTCTCCGTTACACCCGCCGCGCCTCGCGCACGCCTCTTTCGAGCCCTTCATGCCCCAGACCGCCATCGATCTCGTCCATCTCGCCCGCCAGACCGGTGGCGACCATGAACTGGAACGCGAGTTGCTCGCCCTGTTCTCACAGCAATGCGTGCGGCATCTTCGCACGATTCATGGCGGCGATGAACGCGCCCGAATCGAGGCCGCGCACACGCTGAAGGGCGCCGCCGGCGCGGTCGGCGCCTGGGAGGTGGCCGAGGCCGCCGACCGGATGGAGCGTCATCTCGGCGGCGGCCAATCGTCCCTGGCCGAACAGGCCATGGACGCCCTCGCGCTGGCGGCGGCCGAGGCGCGCGACGCCATCTCGCGGTTAGACTGCGCGGCCTGAGCCGCCCGGCTCGCTTTGCCGCGCCGGCACGAAAACTGCGCCGGTTCCCTGGCGTCTTCCGGCGCTGACATTTGCCAAGGCCTCAAAATGCTCTAAGTCGGGCGAGCTTCA
>JAKFWE010000444.1 GCA_021732895.1 Allobosea sp.
CGCCTCGATCGCGGCGACGAGCCCGTTGGTGGCGCCGATCCGCACGAGGTTGGCGAAGCCGGCCTCGCGCAGGCCCTCGTCGATGATCGCCGCGCGAACGGGATTGGCGTCGATGATCAGGATTTTCAGCTCCGGCTTCATGCCCACTCACGCGAGGGGTCAGGATGTCCGCAGCCCGCCCGCCGTCTCGATGAAATCGACCACCACGTCGACCCCGTCGCCCGCGCGCGTATTGGTGAAGACGAAGGGCCGCTTGCCGCGCATCAGGCGCGAGTCGCGATCCATGATTGCAAGATCCGCGCCGACATGGGGCGCGAGATCGGTCTTGTTGATGACCAGCAGGTCCGAGCGCGTGATGCCCGGCCCGCCCTTGCGCGGTATCTTCTCGCCGGCGGCGACGTCGATGACGTAGATCGTCAGGTCCGCGAGCTCCGGCGAGAAGGTGGCCGCGAGGTTGTCGCCGCCGGATTCGACCAGGATCAGGTCGAGAGCGGGAAACTTGGCCCGCATCTCCTCGATCGCGGCCAGGTTGATCGAGCAATCCTCGCGGATCGCGGTGTGGGGGCAGCCGCCGGTCTCGACGCCCATGATGCGCTCCTGCGGCAGCGCGCCGGCCACCGTCAGCAGGCGGGCGTCTTCCTTGGTGTAGATGTCGTTGGTGATGGCGCAGAGGTCGAAGCGGTCGCGCATGCGCTTGCAGAGCGCCTCCATCAGCGCGGTCTTGCCGGAGCCGACCGGGCCGCCGATGCCGACGCGCAGGGGGCCGTGGGGAGAGCGGGTCATGAGCGGAACAGCCTCGAATACTGGGTTTCATGCCTGAGCGCGGCGATGTCGGACCGAAAGCAGCAGCCGCCGAGATCGTCCAGCGTCGCGGTTTGCGCGGCCTGCGCCGCATCGAGCAAGGCCGGCGCCAGCGCCGCCGTGATGCGCTGCCCGTCGGTCTGACCGACGACGCCGAGCCTGACAGAGGCCGAGACCAGATTGGCCACGAAAGCGAGCCCATAGGCCTCGAGCGAGGGGCGCAGCGGCAGGCCGTGGCCGGCGCTGGCGACGGCGACCGCGAGCGGATAGGCGACATCGCCGGGCCAGAGCGCGCGCAGCCGCTCGACCGCCGCGCAGGGCCAGGCGGCCCGCAAGGCGGCGATGAAGGCGTTGCCCTGTGTTACGGTCTCCAGCCGCCGCTCGGCCGAGGTGGCCAGCGCCAGGGCGAGTTCGGCGATTTCGGGCAGGCCGCCGCCATCCCCCAACGTTGCGCGATGCGCGCAGGCGAACAGGATCAGGTCGTTTCGCAGAGAACCATGGGACACGAGCGCGTCGAGCCAGTCGCGCAGCGTCTCGGCGTCGGTGACGTCGCCAGCCTCAAACGCCCATTCCAATCCGTGCGAATAGGCGAAGGCGCCGACCGGGAAGGAGGGCGACAGCCAGACCATCAGCGGCAGATGGGCGGACATCGTCCGGCTCAGTGATCGTGCGTGTGGCCCTTGTGGCCGTGCTCGGCGCCGTGCCTGTGGCCGTGATCGTGATGGCCATGGTCGTGCCCGCAGCCGCAATCGCCGCCGTGTCCGTGGCCGTGGGCGTGAGCCTCGGCATGGCTGTGCGCATGGACGCCGGCATGGTCGTGGCGATCCTGGGCGCGATGGGCGTGATCGTGACGGGCGTGGCTGCCGTGATCATGGCTTGTGTGATCGTGGCTTGTGTGATCGTGGCTTGGGTGATCGCAACTGGCGTGGTCGTGGTCATAGGCGCCGCGCTCGGGCTGGAACGGCCGCTCGACAACCGCCATGGCGCAGCCCTGGCCGCGCACCATCTCGGCGAGCACATGGTCGTTCTCGATGTAGAGCGCCTCAGCCGTGATCTCGGCGGGCGTGTGGCGGTTGCCGATATGCCAGGCGACGCGCATCAGCCGCAGCGGGTTGTCGGCCCGGATCTCCAGCAGGCTCTGGGCCGCAGCCCTGATCAGGACGAGGCGGCCGTCCTCCAGCCTTACCGCGTCGCCGTCATTGAGCGCGGTCGGCTTGTCGAGATCGAGCAGGACGTCGAGGCCGGCGTCGCCCTTCAAAGCGAGACGGCGGCGGCCGCGATCCTCGTGATCCAGCGTCAGGGTCTCGACGACCCGATCCTGCTTGACCGCTGCCTTGCGGACGACGGAGGTGGCGCGCAGCATGATGGTGCAACCCGGATGTCTGTGGTCAGAGGCGATCGACCGATCGCGGCTCGATCACTTCGATCACCGGAGGCTGCGTGACGCAAGCCCCCGCGACCTTCAGGAAGGCGAGAAGATGAGGCTGGCGCATGTGCGCATCGACGTGTTCGCGCTGCTCCCAGCTCTCGACGCAGACGAAATGGCCGGGCTGGCCGATGTTTTCATGCATGTCGTAGGCGAGGCAGCCATGTTCGCGACGGGTCGCCTCGATGCAAAACTGGGCGGCGGCGAGAAAAAGCTCGCGGCAATCCGGGCGCACCTGCGCCCGGGCGATGACGAGAACCGGATCGGACATGGGACAGGCGACTCCAGGGCAACCGGGGATTGTGATTTGCCCGGTTACAGTCGGAAGCCGCCCATGGATGCGCCGCAGCATTCGCGGTTCGGGGCTTGTCGCCGCGATCGCCGAATGCGGCGATCATATCCGCCTGCGCAACTGCTCGTAGATCAGGCCGAGGCCGAGGCCGAACGCGCCGGCGATCAAGGCGCTGACGAGCATGCGCATCGGCACGAAACCGGCGAAGTAAGGGGTGCCCCTGATCAGCGGAAGCAGCAACCAGTTGCCGAGCAACATCGGGCCGAGCCAGCCGAAGACCATGCCTTTCAGCCAGACGTCGCGTCCCGGCAGATGCGGCCAGACGACCGAGAACAGCGCGCCCCAGAGCCCGCCCCAGAACATCTGGTTGAGCAAGGTCGGCACCCCGAGCGGGCCGGTGGGGGCGAGGTTCCAGGGCCTGGCCGGCAGCAGTCCGAGAAGGTTCAGGATCAGGAACATGCCCTGATGAAAGACGACGACGGCGATCGCGGCGGCGATGAAGCCGACGAGCAAGCTCTTCGGCGAGAGGCCGGAATCGACGGAGGTGAGGCTGGCCATGGGGAGCTTTCGGAGAAGAGTGCGTCGCGGCGTGAGAGTGGCATGCGGCGTGCGGCGCAGCAATCGCGCGCATCGGCGGCGCGCGCTATTGGCGCGTCGCTGCGGCGATCTGGGACAGCGATCGTTCGATCGGACGCGCCCACCCATCGCGCCCCATCGAA
>JAKFWE010000244.1 GCA_021732895.1 Allobosea sp.
CGCCCGCCCCTCGGCCGATTCGCCGACCTGCTTCGCGAGGCGTTCTCCGAGATAGCTGTGGAACGCGGCCTCCTGCCCCGCTCCGAGCGTGACGCCCGCCGCCATGGCGTGGCCGCCGCCCTTCAGCGCCAGCCCGGCCTCGACCGCCTGGCGCACCGCCTGTCCCAGATCGACGCCGGCGACCGAACGGCCCGAGCCGGTCGCGCCGCCCTCCCCGTTCAGCGCCAGCGCGAAGGCAGGCCGCTGGAAGCGCTCCTTCAGACGCGCCGCGACGAGCCCGACGATGCCGGGATGCCAGTCGGCCGAGGCCGCCAGCAGCACCGGCTGGTCCGGCAGGCGCGACAGAGCGAGATCGACCTGCGCGTTCGCCTCCAGAACGGCCTGCCGCTCGATCTCCTGCCGGTCCTGATTGAGGCGGTTGAGTTCGGCGGCGATGGCGCTCGCCTCGATCTCGTCGCGCGTCAGCAGCAGCCGCGCTCCCAGGCCAGCGTCGCCGATCCGCCCGCCGGCGTTGATGCGCGGGCCGAGCAGGAAGCCGAGATGCCAGGGCTGAACCGGGCCGTCGAGCCCGGCGACGTCGAGCAGCGCCGTCAATCCCGGCCGGCCCCGCTCGCGCAGGACCGCGAGCCCCTGCCGCACGAAGGCGCGGTTCAATCCGGTCAGCGGCACGACGTCGGCGACCGTCGCCAGCGCCACCAGATCGAGGCTGGCCAGCAGGTCGGGTTCTGGCCTCGCGGCGGTCCAGAAGCCGAGGCGGCGCAGTTCGCGCGCCGTCGCGACCAGCGTCATGAAGACGATTCCGGCGGCGCAGAGATGGCCGAGCCCCGAGAGATCGTCCTGGCGGTTCGGGTTGACCAGCGCCTCGACCTCCGGCAGCCGCTCCGGCGCCTGATGGTGATCGAGCACCACGACGTCGAGGCCGAGCCGGCGCGCCTGCGCCAGCGGCTCATGGCTGGTCGTGCCGCAATCGACCGCGACCAGCAGCGACGCGCCCTCGGCCGCCAGCATGCCGATCGCCTCGGAATTGGGGCCGTAGCCCTCGATCAGCCGGTCGGGAACATGGATGCGCGGCTTCGCGCCGGCCGCCGCGAGGAAGCCGGCGAGCAGGGCCGCCGAGCACGCCCCGTCGACGTCGTAGTCGCCGAAGATGGCGACATGCTCGCGGCCGATGGCGGCGCCGGCGAGGCGCGCCGCCGCCGCGCCCATGTCGGTCAGCGTCGCGGGATCGGGCATCAGGTCGCGCAGTTTCGGCTGGAGATAGCGCGCCGCATCCTGCGCCGCGACGCCGCGCGCGGCGAGAAGCCTCGCCAGGATGTCGGGCACGCCCTAGACCTGCGCCAGCGCCTCGGCCCGCCCGAGCCCGGCCTGGTCGAGCCGATCGCGCCACGGCCGGCCCAGCGCGGAACGGGTGACGCCGAGAAAGGCGCGCTGAACGATGGAGCTCATGCGCATCGGGGTCGCGCAGGCGGGCGCTTTCGTCAAGGATGGGCGGGCGACGAAGCCGGCCTTCGGCCGTGCCCGTGAACCGTCAATCCGCCTGGAGGCGTCGATGCCGCTCTATTTCGCCTATGGCGCCAACATGGACCGGGCCGACATGGCCGGGCGCTGCCCGAACTCTCGCGCGTTGGGGCCGGCGAGGCTGGCGCGGCATCGCTTCGTCATCACGCGCGACGGCTACGCCTCGGTCGTGCGCGATCCGCACGCCAGCGTCCACGGGCTGCTCTGGGACTGCGCGTTGGGCGACATCCGCACGCTCGACGCCTTCGAGAACATCGCGGGCGGGCTCTATGTCAAGATCAGCCAACCCGTGATCCTGCGCGACGGCGCCAAACGCGCGCTGCTTTACGTGGGGCGGAACGGCGAGGTCGGCAGACCGAGGCCGGGCTACCTCGAGGCCGTCATCGCCAGCGCGAAAGAGCTGGCTTTGCCAGCCGCTTACATCATCGAGATGACTCGATTTCTCAATCACGCGACGCCGGCCGCGACGCTGCCCCGGCACGAACCGGGGCCCGTCGCCGGCGTTCGCACCCGGGCCCGCGCGCCGGCGACGGGCCTGCCCGCGCGGCCGGCCAGCCGGCGTCAGCCGGGTTGAACTCAGTTCCAGAACAACGCTGCGAGCCTGATGACGATCACCAGCGCGAAGGCGACGATGACCGTGCCGACGACCCGGTGCCGCCCGGCGCGATCAGGGAATTGCCGCGCCAGCATCCGCCCCAGCGGCTTGCGGAACACGAGGCCGATGACGATCAGGACGATGAGGATATGGGACAAGCCGGGTTTCAGTCCTTCGCGCCGCCAGCCTTCGGCGCCGGAGCGTCGAAGGGCGCGCCCGCCGTCTTCCACGCGCCGAAGCCGCCTGCGAGATGAGCGACCGGCTTCAGTCCCATCTCCTGCGCCGCCTTCGCCGCCAGCGCCGAGCGCCAGCCGCCGGCGCAGAAGAACACGAACCGCCTGTCCTCCTGGAACACCGGCTTGGCGTAGGGGCTTTCGGGATCGATCCAGAATTCCAGCATGCCGCGCGGGCAATGCACCGCGCCGGGCATCCGCCCCTCACGCTCGAGCTCGCGCGGATCGCGCAGATCGACGAAGACCGTGTCGGCGCTGCCGACGAGCGCTCTCGCCTCCTCGACAGAAAGCGTCTGGACCGCCGCCTCGGCCTCGGCGAGCAGCGCCTTGTAACCCTTGACGATGGTCTGCGGCATGGCCGGTCTCCCTCTGGCGCGGCACCGTGGCGGCTGCGCAGGCGAGCGTCAATCGCATCGGCCGACGATCAGGCTTGCCCGGCGCGCCGACGCGCCGCACTGTCTGCGCAGGAGGCGCCATGGCCGGATTCGCCACGATCGACGTGATTGCGTTTCTCGTCTTCATCGGCGCCTGGATCGGCTATCACGTCGCCGTCGAGACCGGGCCGCGCGCGAGCGCGAGCCTGAACGCGATGATGAACATCAGGCGCGCCCGCTGGATCGCCGAATCGGTCACGCGCGACAACCGCATCATCGACACGCAGGTGATGAACGGCCTGCAGAACGGCACCGCCTTCTTCGCCTCGACCTCGCTGCTGGCGATCGGCGGGTCGCTCGGCCTGCTTCAGGCGACCGACAAGGTGGCGCAGATTTTCGACGACCTGCCCTTCGCCACCTCGATCACGCGCGCGGCCTGGGAGATGAAGGTGATCGGGCTGACGGTGATCTTCGCCTACGCCTTCTTCAAGTTCGCCTGGAGCTACCGGCCTGTCT
>JAKFWE010000163.1 GCA_021732895.1 Allobosea sp.
GCCACAGGGCCGGCCCCCTCCTCCAGGGGGCCGGCCCGCCTTCTTTCGGAAGGGCGCTCAGCCGAGACGCTTCAGTCCGGCCGCGAATTGCCGCCAGCGCGCCACATAACCCCGTGCGGTCGCGGTGATCCGGGCGGCGGCGGCCTCATCGAGCGTGCGGATGGCGCGCGCCGGCGAACCGACGATCAGCGCGTTGTCGGGAAACTCCTTGCCCTCCGTCACCAGCGCATTGGCGCCCACCAGGCAGTTTCGCCCGATCCTCGCTCCGTTGAGCACGGTGGCGCCCATGCCGACCAGGCTGTTTTCGCCGATCGTGCAGCCATGCAGGATGGCGCGATGGCCGATCGTGCAGTCGGGACCGATCGTCATTGGAAAGCCCATGTCGGTGTGCAGCACGCAGCCTTCCTGGATGTTGCTGCGCGCGCCGATCTCGATCCACTCATTGTCGCCGCGCAGAACGCTGCCGAACCAGATTCCGACGTCGGCGTGCAATCTGACCCGGCCGATCAGATGCGCGTCGGGCGCGAGCCACCATGCGCCCTCGGACGGGGTTTCGGGCGCGAGCCCGTCGAGCGAGTAGAGCGGCATCGCGGGCCAACCTCCTGAACCGGGTTCAGGATTGCAGGTCGCCGGCGGCTCTCGTCAAGGACCGCCGATCAGCGCCAGCAGATCGAGCACCACCCGGCCGCTCGCGACGCTCCACAGCGACGCGATCATGCTCGCCAGCACGACGAAGGCGAACGGCCTCCCCTCGATGCGCCGGCCGCGCACCGTGTTGCGCAGGATCAGGAAGGGCGCGCTGAACACCACCACTGGCACGCTCGCCACCGCCGCGAGGCCGCCAGCCTGCAGCAACCCGAAATCCGCGCGCCGGCTGGTGAACAGTTCGAAGGCGCTGGCCAGGAGCCCGGCGAAGGCGAAGCCGATGAAGAGCGACTGAAGCGTCGCCAGGGCGGCAGGACTGATCGACACGACGCAACTCCGGCTCGGCGCGGACCGTGACAGTGCCGATTGGTTGATGAAAGGTGAAGAAATCCTTTAAGCAATGGTTAACCATGCCGCCTTTCGCGGAAGCGGTTAACGCTTCGGTAACCTTAAGGAATGGTAAAGCTGGACAGGCCGGCGCGATCGGAGTCCGGTCGCGGACATGACCGCTGAAACATTCGCCATCGCCACCCCGAGCTATGCCGTCGATCTGCAGCGCTGCATTCTGCTCTGCGCCAGTATCGACCGCTATGTCAGCGGCCATCGCATGCATTATCTGCTCGTCGAGGATCGCGACGCGGCGCTGTTTCGCCATCTCGAGGGGCCGAAGCGGCGCATCATCATCGAATCGCAGCTTCTCCCCTCCTGGCTCACGAGCTGGCCCGATCCGCTCAGCTTCGGCCGGCGTCGCGTCTGGACGGGAGCCGGGGCGCTGGCGCGACGCGTGCCGCCGCTGCGCGGCTGGCATGCCCAGCAATTGCGCAAGCTCGCTCTGCCCCTGCTGGTCGGCGAGGATGTCCTGCTCTTCGCCGATTCCGACGTGATCTTTCTCAAGCCCTTCGATCTCGCCCGGCTGTCCGACGGCGCGGGCACCCGCATGTTTCGCGCGCCCGGCGCGGTCCATGCGGGCATGGTCGAGCATGTGCGCTGGCACGAGACCGCCGCCGCCATGCTCGGGCGCCCGGCGCCCAGCCTGCCCGCGGCCGACTACATCACCCATCTGGTGAGTTGGCGCGGCGACAACGTGCGCGCGCTGATCGCGCACATCGAGGCGGTGTCGGGCCGTCACTGGATCGCATCCGTCGCCGCCGACCGCTGCTTCTCCGAATACATGATCTATGGCCGCTTCATCGAAACCGTGCTGGGCGTCGAGGCGTCCGGTCACGTCTTCGACGAGGCGGATCTGGCGCGCAGCTTCTGGTCGCATGACGACATCGCGGCCGGCGGCCTCAACAGTCTCGAAGAGCAGCTCGCCGGCGGGCAGGTCGCCGTCGGCGTCCAGTCCTTCCTCGGCGAGCCGATCGAACGGCTGCGCCTGATCTTCGAGGCGATGTCGGTCGCGCGCGCATAGCACGGCGCGCCCTCAGCCTCACAGGCTCGGCCTCGCTTCGATCAGGGAGCGGACGTCCTCCCGCAGCGCCGCACGCGAGGCGTCCCGCGAATAGAACATGTGGCCGCCGGAATAGACCCGGAGCCCGACGCGCGCGGGATCGCCGAAGGCCGGCAGCTGATCGAGCAGCAGCCGGGTCTCGAAATAGGGCGTGACCAGATCGGTCAGTCCGTGCGTGACCAGCACCCGCAGTTTCGGATCGAGCGCGAGAATCTGCCGCAATTCGCTCATCGATTCGCGGTCGCCGCGCCCCTGCCCGTAGTTCCAGCGCCGGGCGGCCTCCTCGTTCAGCAGGACGTAGCGGCCGTCCGGACGCCAGTTCAGCTCGTCGGCGTAGTGCAACAGCATGCCGCTCGTCAGCGGGGCCGTCAGCGCATCCAGCACCGCGTCGGGCGCGCGGGAACGCGCCGCGTCGGGCTCCGGATCGAAAGCGGAAACGCCGCCGTCATAGGGGCTCGCCACCAGCGCCTTGTCGCGGTCGATCTCGCGCAGGAACGTCGCCATGTCGATCTTGCCGCCGAGTCGATCTACGAGCGCGCGCGGGAGCCCCGTCAGCGCCGAGACGCGCTCGACCATCCGACCGACCGCCGCGCGGTCGCGCGGGCCCTTCAGGAGATCGGCGAGATAGGGGCCGCCCGCGTAGGCCTCCGCCTCCGCCAGGCCGGCCTGCGACAGCCTGCCCTCCCGCTCCAGCTTCACCGCCGCCATCGTCGGCAGGGACACCGCCCATTTCAGCGGCGAGGCGCGCGCATCGCGCTGGAAGGTGAAGTCGAGCACCGGCGACAGCATGACGATTCCGGAGATCCCGACGCCGGTCCCGGTCTGCAATTCGCTGGCGACCTTGGGCGCGCGAAACCCGCCATAGCTTTCGCCGACGAGGAATTTCGGCGAGGCGAGGCGATCGTTCAGCCGCAGCCAATCGGCGACGAACCGCGCCAGCGACCGATAATCGCCCTCCACCGACCAGAGCGCGCCCCGCGCCTCGTCATTGCCGGCGGCGAAGCGGCTGAAGCCGGTCCCGACCGGATCGATGAAGACGAGATCCGTGAAATCGAGCCAGGTTTCGGCATTGTCGACCAGCGTCGGCGGCGCCGAGGGCGCGTCGCCCTGCCGGCCGAAGGGCAGACGCC
>JAKFWE010000447.1 GCA_021732895.1 Allobosea sp.
AACCCTTCCCCACCGCGAGCGGGGGCGAGGGGACCGGGCGGCGCCGCCAGGCGTTTCATTCGAGATGCCATCGTTCTCAGGCCGGTTTCGCCTCGGCCGATTTCGGCCGCAGATGCTTGAGTAAGCGTCTCTCCAGCAGCTTGACGATGCCGACGAGCGTGAAGGTTATGACGAAATAGAACACCGCGACCATGCCGAAGGCTTCCAGCGGGGCGAGGCTGTTATAGTAGACGTCGCGCGCCGTGCGGGTGAGCTCGACGATGGTGACGGCGCTGGCGATCGAGGTCGCGTGCATCACCATGACGAGTTCGTTGCCATATTGCGGCAGCGCCCGGCGGATCGCGCTCGGCAGCAGGATGCGGCGATAGATCGACGCGGTCGAGAGGCCGAGGCTGCGCGCGGCTTCGAGCTCGCCATTGGGCGTCTGGCGCAGCGCGCCGGCGAGGATTTCCGTGGTGTAGGCGGTCGAGTTCAGCGCGAAGGCGAGCCAGGCGCAGAACCAGGCGTTGCGGAACAGCGGCCAGGCGGCGCTCTCCCGCAGCCACTCGAACTGCGCGAGCCCGAAATAGATCATGTAGAGCTGCACCAAAAGCGGCGTGCCCCGGATGACATAGGTGTAGAGGAAGACCGGCTTGGCGAGCCACGGATTGGGCGAGACGCGCGCGATCGCCAGCGGCACCGAGAGCAGGAACGAGGCGCTGACGCAGATCGCCATCAGGATCAGGCTGACCTGCAGGCCTTTCCAGTAGGACGGCAGCGATTCCGCGATGAGGGCCCAGTCGATCATCAGAACTCGACCTTGCGGACGCCGAGCGAGAAACGCCGCTCCACCCAGCCAAGGATCAGGATCGAGACCGTGGTGACGGCGAGGTAGATGGCGCCGATCGCGGCATAGAAGGTGAAGGGCTCGCGCGTCGCGGCCGACGCCAGATTGGCGCGGTGGACCATGTCGTCGAGCCCGATGATCGAGAGCAGGGCGGTGGCCTTGATCATCACCAGCCAGTTGTTGGTGAAGCCGGGGATGGCATGGCGCACCATCTGGGGCAGCACGATGCGACGCAGGACCATGAGCCGGCTCATGCCATAGGCCTGGCCGGCCTCGGCCTGGCCGCGCGGAATGGCGAGGATCGCGCCCCGGAAGGTCTCTGTCAGATAGGCTCCGAAGATGAAGCCCAACGTCGTCGTGCCGGCGATGAAGGGATTGATGTCGATATAGCCCAGACCGGCTTTGTCAGCCAGGTTGTTGATCATGATCTGGCCGCCATAGAAGATCAGCAGCAGCAGGACGAGCTCGGGCAGACCCCGGATCAGCGTGGTGTAGGTCTCCGCCGCGATGTTGGCCGCGCGCGAGGCGGAAAGCTTGGCGGCGGCGCCGATCAGCCCGAAGACGCAGGCGATGGCGAGCGAAACCGCCGAGACCAGCAGCGTCGAGCGCAGGCCTTCGAGGATGGCGGGGAGATAGCCGTGGAGCATGGCAGTTTCCGAGACGATGCGCCTCAATCGTCATGCTCGGGCTTGTCCCGAGCATCCACGTCGTGAAAACGTCCTCGCCGAAGGAAGACGTGGGTGGTCGGGACAAGCCCGAGCATGACGGGAACGCGTCATTGCGCGCTGAGCGAAGCAATCCGGGGGACGTCGAGCGCGTCCTCCGCCGGATTGCTTCGTCGCTGACGCTTCTCGCAATGACGGCGGCTCAGGACCCCGAAACGTCGAAGTCGAAATACTTGTCGGCGAGCGTCTTGTAGCCGCCATTCGCCTTGAGCGCGGCGAGCGCGGCGTTGATCTGCTTGACCAGCGCATCGTCGCCCTTGCGGACCGCGATGCCGACGCCCGAGCCCGCGCCGATGCGGATCGAGGGGCCGAGCTGGGAATAGCCCTTGCCCTCGGGCTTTTTCAGGAAGGCCTCGCCCGAGACCACCGAGGAGCCGAAGCCGACATCGGCGCGACCGACCGCGAGCTCCATATAGACCTCCGTCTCCTTGCCGGCGAGGACGACGGTGCTCTCCTTGTAGGTCTCGGCGAGATAGGCCGCGCGCGGCGAATTGCGCAGCACGACGATGGTCTTGCCCTTCAAGGCCGCCGGCGAGTTGTCGGCGAAGGCGCCGGTCTTGGCGACGAAGCGCGAGGGCACGTCGTAATAGGGATCGGAGAAGTCGACCTGCTTCTTGCGGGCTTCGGTGATCGTCATGGAGGCGACGATGAAGTCGAACTTCCTGGCGTTCAGCGCCGGGATCATGCCGTCGAATTCCTGCTGGACGAAGGAGCATTCGGCCTTCATCTGCGCGCAGATGGCGTTGGCGATGTCGATGTCGAAGCCACCGAGCTTGCCGTCCGGCGCGATCATCGAGAACGGGGGATAATTGCCCTCGACCCCGATGCGCAGCTTCTGCGCCTGCGCGAAGCTCGGGCCGGCGAGGATGACGGAAAGGGCGGCCGCGCCGGCGGCGGCAAGGAAGCTGCGCTTGAGCATGATGATGTCTCCCGATGCGAATGGATTGGATTTTTATGTCCCGCTCTGACTTCACCTTGGTCGATAATTTTCATATGGTCAAGATATGAAAATATCTCTTCATGCCCAAAATGGCGGCAGCGGCGCGAGTGACGTCGCCTTCGCCGCCTCCGAACTCGGGCGTCGGTTGCTGGATCTGCAGGTCTCCGGCTCCGCGTCGAACCGCGCGATCGCCGAGCATCTGCTGCGCAACCCGGTGCGCGGCGCGGCGCTCTCGATCGAGGATCTGGCGGCCGCCAGCGGCGTCTCGACCGCGACGCTCTCGCGCTTCGCCCGCTCGCTCGGCTATGGCGGCTTTCCCGGCCTGCGGGCCGCGCTCGCCGACACGCTGCAGGCGGTGCTGCGGCCGGTCGAGAAGCTGAAGGGCAGCTTCAACCGCACCGACGGCGCCTCGCCGCTGCGCGAAGGCCTCCAGGACACGCTCGCCAACCTGCGCGGCACGGCCGAGGGGCTGGAGCCCGCCGCACTCGACCGCGTCGTCGAGCGGCTGGTGGCGGCGCGCTGCGTCTATGTGATGGGGTTTGGGCTCTCGGCCCATCTCGCCGGATTTCTGACGCTCGGTCTGCAACCCTTTTGCCAGCAACTCGTCAACGTGGTCGAGTTCGGCGGCACCGAGATCGCTGCCGGCCGGCTGATGAATCTGGGCCCCGAGGACGCGCTGATCGCGATCTCCTTCCCCCGCTACGCCACCGACGCCGTGCATCTGACGCGC
>JAKFWE010000507.1 GCA_021732895.1 Allobosea sp.
GTCCCGTTCGGGCCGTCCTCGAACCAGCCCAGCGTCACGCCGTGGCGAAAGCCTTCGTTGACGTCGGCGGTCCGCCAGCCGTTCATCGCGGCGATCGAGAGCAGGTTTCCCGCCGCGAGCTGTTCGCCGGGCTCAGTGTCGAAATGCCGGAAGATCTCGAGCACGAGCCGCGCCTTCTCCTCGTCGGTCGTTGACATCGGGGCTGGGCTCCTGGCGGGCGTTCCGAGGCCATAACGCCATCGCCGCGCGATGGAGGCAAGGCCCGGAACGCGTCCGCCCCGAGCGGGCGCTGGGAGGCCGGCTTCGCGTCCGGCTTCGACCTCAGCCGCGTCCGGGCGGCGCCGGCGCGGGCGAGGCCGCGCCTTGCGGCGGCGTCTCGGATGTCTGCCGCCCGGGCTCCTGCTTCTGGCGCACCGCGGTCGACAGGTCCGGATAGCGCTCGCGATAGGCCTTGAGGAATTCCGAGAACGTGTCGGCGCCGGCAGCTGCGCGGGCGGCCTCGCGCCGGTCGGCCGCGCTGGCGCGGTTGGCGCCGGTGATCGCGGCGAAGGTGCGGGCGTCGCTGCTCTGCGCCATCTTGCCCGAGAACTTGGTGCGCAGCCGGTCGAGCGAGAGCGCCTCGTCGGCCATGGCGTAGGAGATCGCGGCGCGCATCGCGTCGGCGCGCGCGCCGTCGCCGAGCGGGGCGGCGCCGCGCCAGCTCTCGCCGAGCAGCCTCTCATGGGCCTCGCCGGCCTCGCGCCAGCGCCGGCCGGTCCAGAAGATATCGGCCTTGAGGCGCTCGATCTCGGTCCCGCTCTCGCCCTCCAGAAGCTCCAGCGCCTGATCGGTTCGCGACAGGTCTGACAGCGCTTTGGCCTCGAGCAGCAGGCGCGCGCGCCTGACGTCGCCGGGCAGCTCGGGCAGCCGGGTCGAGGCCAGAATCTGCAGCGCCTCGGCCGGCTTGCCGTTCATCAGCGCGATCATCGCCACGCGCGCGGCCAGCGTCGAGCGCGCCGCGCCGGTCAGGCGCTTCTCGATCTGGTGGCGCAGGATCTGGCTGGCCTGATCGAGCAGGTCGAGTTCGACCAGCCGGTCGGCGAGAAGCCGGGTGATCTCGTCGCCGCGTCGCCCGATCGGCAGGAACTCCTTGAAATCGTAGAACAGCGCCAGCGTCTCGATGCGTGAAACGGCCTCGCCGCCGGGCTCGCTGAACAGCTCGGCGAAGCGCTGCGCCGTCTCGTCGTGCATGGCGCGGGTCAGCGGGCTGTCGGGGAAGGTCTCGTTGGCCCTGCGGGCGACCATGAAGGCGTCGCGCCAGCGCTTCTGCTGCGCATAGAGCTTGCCGAGCTCCGAGAGGGCCTCGATCTCGAGATCGCCGCCGCGCCAGATGACGGAGACGGTCTCGAGCCGGCCGATCGCCTCGTCGATGGTCATGTCGGCGCGCTTCTCGGTCTGGATCAGCTTGACCGCGCGCAGCTGCGCCTCGGCCGCGACCGGGCGGCTTCCGGCCTCGAAGAGCGGCTTGTAGCCGTTGAGCGCGGCCTCCGGCCGCCCGCCGAGATCGTCGAGCATCGCCCGCAGCAGCGCCAGCTCCTCGGGATCCAGGGTGTCGCGCGGCAGCTCCGCCAGCTCCCCGATCTGCCTTTCAGCCGTCGTGACGTCCTTCAGGGCGAGCGCGGCGCGCGCCATCCCGGTGCGCAGGCGGCCCTGAAGATCGGCCGGGTAGCGGTCGAGAAACGCCTCGCCGCGCCGGAAGCCGGCGAGCGCGGGGCCGTCGCGCCCCAGCCGCCGCTCGACCAGAGCGCGCCAGAGGCCGGCCTCGGCGTCATCGCGCAACGGCGCGACCGAGAGGGCGGCAACGGCTTCGGCGTCGCGGTGCATGGCGGCCGCGACGGCGCCGAGCAGGAACAGCGCCTCGCGGCTTTGGCGCATGCCCGGGTCTTCGGCGAGCAGGACCCGGAGCGGGCCGGCGGCCTCCGACATCAGGCCGTTGGCGGCGTAGAACCGCGCCAGGGCGAGCCGCGCCTCGGATTTGCGGGCGCGCGAGGCGTCGATCACGTCGTGCAGCAATTCGCGTTCGCGCTCGCGGACCGCGCCGGTGCGCAGGGCGGCCCAGGCCTCTGGGTCGATCAGGGGCCTGGCGTCGCCCTCCCCGGAGCCGGCCTCCGACACCGGGGGAGGCGCGGCCACCGATGACACGGCCAGTCCGCCGGCGCGGCCGATCAGCGCCTGCTCGGCGCCGGCGCGCACGACGACATCGTCGGCCCGCGGGCTGACGATCAGGCCATGGGCGCTCTGGAGCAGGCTGAACTCGACATAGCGATAGGGCTTGGCGACGCTGCGCGTCGGCCCCAGCGCCGTCGCCACCGCCATGGGCAGCCCGGCTGGCCCGTTCTCCAGCCAGTGCACCCCGGTCATGCCCGGCAGCGGCACGGCGACGATGGTCTGGCCGCGCTCGTCGATCGCGCGCAGGGGCGCGACAGGGTCGGCGGCGCGCCGTTCACCCTCGCCGAGGCCGAGCGACCAGGTCATGCCTTCATCCGAAAGCCGCACAATCTGCTCGCTGGAAAGCCGCAGGCGCACCAGCGTCGCCTTGGCCTCGCGCGTGACGCTGGCGCTCGCGACCAGACGCGGCAGCACGCCCTCGAGACTGGCCGGCTCGACGATGTCGCGCGTGTCGAAGACGAGCGTCACGAGATCGCCATCGACGAAAGCGGCGGCTCCGGTCGGGCGGGGGAAGCGGAAATCGAGCCGGCCCTCATGCTCCGTGACGATGGACTGGACCTGGACCTTGCGCGGGGTCGGGTCGATCGCCGGAACGGGCGGCGCGGGCCTGGCTTCGGCCACCGGCGGCCTGGCTTCGGCGAGGGGCGCCGGAGGTTCGCCCGCTGGTGCGGCCGGCGGAGCGGCGCCCGCGATCGCAGGCGGGCCCGCGGCCGCCGGCGGCGGCGTGGCGAGACCGGCAAGCGTGACCGCGGCCGGCTGGGCCGGACGCACGAGATCGACGATGAGGCCGTCATCGTCGCGGAAGCTGCGGATCTGGCGGTCCTGCGGCACGCTCAGCACAAGCCGCGTCGCCCCCTCGGAGGTCTCGTGCGAGGTCAGCGCGACGCCTTCGGGCAGGTGCTTGCGGATCGCGGAGGCATCGACGGGGACCGGCTTGTAGAATGTGATACCGAGGCGCCCCTCGGCCAGCTCGTGCCTGAGCCG
>JAKFWE010000100.1 GCA_021732895.1 Allobosea sp.
ATCGAACAGCGCGATGATCAGGATGGCCCCGAGATCGTCGAGGATCGCCGGCGCGGTCGGGACCGCCTTCAGCGAGACCGGGACGCGCGGGCCCGGCGACCTTGATCGCCAGAGCGCCGAAACAGACGGGCCCCGGCCCCGAACTGGCGATGACTGGTTGATTTTGACCGACGTCATCCCGGCCGGAGCCCTCGGGTCGGATCTTCGATCGGCCCAAGGACAAACTCCGCGGAGAGCCTGGATCCATTCCTGAACCACTCTGATCGGCGTTCCGGCATGGATCCCGGGTCTCCCTTCGGTCGCCCGGGATGGCAGGGGAGCTGGAAATCAGTCAGCCATCAACCTGAGTTCGCCGCCCTGGCCTGGCGACGGCTCGCCTTGGAAGTGCTCCCGCGCCCGTGCTAGAGACCCACGGCTGCGAGGTCAGCTCGCCGCGTCACTGCCCATGCGAAGCGGGCCTATCGTCACGCATCGTTCCGGCGCCGTCCGCGCCGCCGCGCCAAGGAGATTTCGATGAGCCTCGAGCCCGCCGCGAATCCGCATCTCTCGAATGCTTTTTTCGGCGCCTCGCTGGCCGACGCCGATCCCGAGATCGCCCGCGCCGTCGAGCTGGAACTCGGCCGCCAGCGCGATGAGATCGAACTGATCGCGTCGGAGAACATCGTCTCGCGCGCGGTGCTCGAGGCGCAGGGCTCGGTGATGACCAACAAATACGCCGAGGGCTATCCCGGCAGGCGCTATTATGGCGGCTGCCAGTTCGTCGATATCGCCGAGAAGCTCGCGATCGAGCGCGCCTGCCGGCTGTTCGGCTGCCAGTTCGCCAATGTCCAGCCGAACTCCGGCAGCCAGGCCAACCAGGCCGTGTTCATGGCGCTGATGGCGCCCGGCGACACCTTCATGGGGCTCGATCTCGCGGCGGGCGGGCATCTCACCCATGGCGCGCCGGTCAACCAGTCCGGCAAATGGTTCAACGTCGTCTCCTACGGCGTCTGCGTCGTCGATCAACTCATCGACTATGAGGCGCTGGAGCGGCTGGCGCGCGAGCACAGGCCCAAGGTCATCGTCGCGGGCGGCTCGGCCTATGCCCGGCACTGGGATTTCGCCCGCTTCCGCGCCATCGCCGACGAGGTCGGCGCCTGGCTCTTCGTCGACATGGCCCATTTCGCCGGCCTCGTCGCCGGCGGCGCGCATCCCTCGCCGTTCCCGCACGCCCATGTCGCGACCACGACCACGCACAAGACCCTGCGCGGCCCGCGCGGCGGCATGATCCTGACCAATGACGAGGCGCTGGCCAGGAAGTTCAACTCGGCGATCTTCCCCGGCATCCAGGGCGGACCGCTGATGCATGTCATCGCGGCCAAGGCGGTCGCCTTCCAGGAGGCGCTGGCCCCCGGGTTCAAGATTTACGCGCGCGCCGTCGTCGAGAACGCCAGGGCGCTGGCCGAGACCCTCAAGACCCGGGGCTTCGACCTCGTCACCGGCGGCACCGACAACCACCTGATGCTGGTCGATCTGCGCTCCAAGAAGCTCACCGGCAAGGCGGCGGAAGCCGCGCTCGGCCGCGCCCATATCACCTGCAACAAGAACGGCATCCCGTTCGACCCCGAGAAGCCGATGGTCACCTCGGGCATCCGGCTGGGCACGCCCGCCGCCACCTCGCGCGGCTTCGGCGTCGCAGAGTTCAAGCGCGTCGGCGAGCTTATCGCCGAGGTGCTGGACGGCCTTGCCGCGAACGGTGAGGAGGGTAACGCCGCCGTCGAGGCGGCGGTGAAGGCCAAGGCCAAGGAGCTGACCGGGCGGTTCCCGATCTATTGAGGTGTAGACGCTGTGCCCGCTGATCGGCGACATTGGCAGGGACTGCGGAGATGAGCCGATGAAGACGATGGTGACAATCGACGAACTAAAGCGTTTGGCGGCACGGAATGTCGTCTCGCTGCCACATGAGGAAGACGAGCCGGCCGGTTCGAACGACGGTTCGCCCCTCCCTTGGCTCGCCGAGGGACGCGAGCGTTCGGCGCGGGTCGCTGAGCTAATGCGCAGCGTCCACGAGCTGACGAAAAATCGATCACATTACGACACGGCCGATCTGGAACGCTGGCTCGACGAACGTGACGATTGACCGGGATCGGCGTGCGCCACCGCGTCTGCTAATCGTCGATAGCAACATCGTTCTGAGCTGCGCGCTTGGATTGCGTTCGAGCGATGCACTTCGTTTCGTCGGCCGCTATCGGTCGCTAGCGACGTCCCAGCGGGCGGTCACCGAGATCGAGACGGTTGCCGCGCGTCTGACGGATCGAGGCAGCCTGAGCGCCGGATACGCCAATGAGCTCGTCAGGGAACTTTGGATCGTACCTGAGACAGAATACGCTGCACTCGTGGTCGATGCCGCCAGAGCGCTGCCGCTGGGCCCTCCTTCGCGCGATGGAAAGACGACTGATGCTCATATCCTCGCTTTGGCATGGTCCGCCGACGCCGACATTTGGTCGCACGACCGCGACTTTGCCGGTACGGGCTGGCCGTCTTGGTCGAGCGCCAACCTACGCGCCGCGTTGGCCTTAGAAGCCCATTTGCGAGACGATTGAAAGCCGTCCCATGCGCTGTCCCTATTGCGGCTCCCTCGACACGCAGGTGAAGGATTCCCGCCCGACCGACGACCACGCCTCGATCCGGCGTCGCCGCGTCTGCCCCGATTGCGGCGGCCGTTTCACCACCTTCGAGAGGGTGCAGTTGCGCGAGCTGATCGTGGTCAAGCGCTCCGGCCGGCGCGCCGCCTTCGACCGCGACAAGCTCCAGACCTCGATCGCCGTCGCGCTGCGCAAGCGCTCGGTCGCGCCCGAACGGATCGAGCGGATGGTCAACGGCATCGTGCGCCAGCTCGAAAGCGCGGGCGAGGGCGAAATTCCGAGCTCGACGATCGGCGAACTGGTCATGGAAGGGCTGAAGTCGCTCGACGACGTCGCCTATGTCCGCTTCGCCTCGGTCTACCGGAATTTCCGTGAAGCCCGCGATTTCGAGGAGATTCTGGGCCAGCTCAATGCCGACGAGGAGGCCGCCGCGACCGCTCCCGCGCCGATCCGGGCCGATGACTGAACAGGACGCGATCGACCGCGAATTCATGCGGCAGGCTCTGGCTTTCGGCGCCCGCGGGCAGGGAACGACCTGGCCC
>JAKFWE010000208.1 GCA_021732895.1 Allobosea sp.
GGTCGCGGCCTCCAGCGCCACCGTCTTGGTCAGGCCGGCGATGCCGTGCTTGGCCGCGACATAGGCCGACTTGAACGGCGAGGCGACCAGCGCATGGGCGCTGGCCGTGTTGATGATCCGGCCGAACCTGCGCGCCTTCATGCCCGGCAGCGCGGCGCGGATCGAATGGAACGCCGCAGACAGGTTGATCGCGATGATCGCGTCCCATTTCTCGACCGGGAACTCCTCGATCGCCGAGACGAACTGGATGCCGGCGTTGTTGACGAGGACGTCGACCGAGCCGAACTCGGCCTCCGCCTGCGCCACCATCGCCGCAATCGCGCCGCCATGGGCCATGTCGGCCGCGCTGTAGCGGGCGATCACCCCGAAATCAGCCTCGATCCCGGCGCGCTCGGCCTCGATCTCGTCGGGCTTGCCGAAGCCGTTGATGACGATGTTGGCGCCCTCCCGCGCATACCCCCGCGCGATCGCCAGCCCGATCCCGGAGGTCGAGCCCGTGACCACCGCCGTCTTGCCTTGCAACATGCCGTCATACTCCCGAACCGACAACCTGAGACGCCCATTGCTGCAAGTGCTGAGCCAGCCTGCTGACAGGGCGATGACCCTTGCCTGACATGGCGATGACGCATCGCGGCCAGAGATCGCGGCGTCATACGGGTGTCACCCGCAAACACGCAGGAATGATCGGTTTCTTGCCGTCGTTTCGAGGAGCGCCGCAGCATGAACGCGTCACCGAGCCTTGATCTGCCGACAAGCCGCTATCTCGGCTGGCGTCCCGAGCGCTGCGACCGGGTCGCGCTCGTGCTCCAGGGCGGCGGCGCGCTCGGGGCCTATCAGGCCGGCGTCTATCAGGCGCTGCACGAGGCCGATATCGAGCCCGACTGGGTTTCGGGCGTCTCGATCGGCGCGATCAACGCGGCGATCATCGCCGGCAATCCCCGCGAGCGCCGGCTCGAGCGGCTGAATCAGTTCTGGGAGCGCATCACCGACCGCAAGGTCTGGTGGTTCACGCCGGAGGGCGACGCCTTCCGGCAGGCGCGCAACGCCTCGTCCTCGTTCCTGACCACGATCCTCGGCCAGCCCGGCTTCTTCGAGCCGCGCCGCACGAACGCCTGGCTCGCGCCGGCCGGCGCGGCGGACGCCACGAGCTTCTACGACACCTCGCCTCTGCGCGAGACCCTGCTGGAGCTGGTCGATTTCGAGCTGATCAACAGCAGGGCCGTGCATTTCTCCGTCGGCGCCGTCAACGCGCTCTCGGGCAACTTCGTCTACTTCGACAACATGATCGAGAGGATCGCGCCCGAGCACGTCATGGCCTCCGGCGCGCTGCCGCCGGCCTTTCCGACGGTGCGGATCGGCACCGAGCATTACTGGGACGGCGGCATCGTCTCCAACACGCCGCTGCAGCACCTGCTCA
Source organism: Allobosea sp. (assembly GCA_021732895.1). GTDB lineage: Bacteria > Pseudomonadota > Alphaproteobacteria > Rhizobiales > Beijerinckiaceae > Allobosea. The sequence goes on from JAKFWE010000208.1 coordinate 1,418, forward strand.
ACCAGGAGGACACGCTCAACTCGCTGATCTTCCAGGTCGATCTGTTCTCGTCGCGCGGACCGATGCCGCGCACCATGCAGGACGTGATGGGCCGCCACAAGGACATCATGTACTCCTCGCGCACGCGCCTGATGACCGACCTATTCCAGACGCTGCAGGGCTGGAAGAAGCGCACGCATGCGGCGCTGAGCAAGATTCCCGAGGCGGCCCTCAGCGCCGAGGAGATGAATCTGCGCGACGAACTCGCCCTCATCCCCGAGCACACCATTCTGCAGCTGATCTACCAGCAGAAATCCTATGAGAGCCACGCCAAGGACCACGAGTTCTCGCGCACCTCGATGAAGGAGCACTGGCGTTCCGGCCATGAGGACACGCGCCAGACGCTGACCCGCAAGGACTGGCTGACGATCCCGCCCGACGGCGCCGGCATCGTCACGCATGACGTCCATCGGGATTTCGAGCGGCGCTGAGGCGGCGCCTCCGCCGACGACGCGCGATCATCGCCTCGCGCACGCGCACCCGCGTGAAAAAGCCACGGTGAGCGCCTATATTCATGATACGAATCAAGATGATCGCGCGCGCGCCGACGCCCGCCCAAGGACCCCGACATGAACGAAGCCGCCCGCGACCTCGAGGACGCCGCCTACGGCGCCGATTCCATCAAGGTTCTCAACGGCCTTGACGCGGTGCGCAAGCGGCCGGGCATGTATATCGGCGACACTGACGACGGCTCGGGCCTGCACCACATGGTCTATGAGGTGGTCGACAACGCGATCGACGAGGCGCTGGCCGGCCACGCCGACCTCGTCACCGTGACGCTGAACGCGGAAGGTTCGGTCACCGTGACCGACAACGGACGCGGCATTCCCACAAATATCCACAGCGAGGAAGGCATCTCGGCGGCCGAGGTCATCATGACCCAGCTCCATGCCGGCGGGAAGTTCGACCAGAATTCCTACAAGGTCTCGGGCGGTCTGCACGGCGTCGGCGTCTCGGTGGTGAATGCGCTCTCGGTGTCGCTGAAACTGCGCATCTGGCGCGGCGGCAACGAGCATTTCATGGAGTTCCGCCATGGCGACGCGATCGCGCCGCTCGCCGTCGTCGGCCCGGCCGGCGACAAGCGCGGCACGGAGGTGACCTTCACACCCTCGCAAGACACCTTCACGATGATCGAGTTCGACTACAAGACGCTCGAACATCGCCTGCGCGAGCTCGCCTTTCTGAACTCGGGCGTCCGCATCGTGCTGACCGACGCCCGCCATGCCGAAATCGTGCGCGAGGAGCTGATGTACGAAGGCGGCGTCGAGGCCTTCGTGCGCTATCTCGACCGCGCCAAATCGGCGATCATCAGCAAGCCGGTGATGCTGAGCAACGAGAAGGACGGCATCACCGTCGATGTCGCGCTGTGGTGGAACGATTCATACCACGAGAACGTGCTCTGCTTCACCAACAACATCCCGCAGCGCGACGGCGGCACGCATCTCGCCGGCTTCCGCGCCGCGCTGACGCGCCAGATCACGGGCTATGCCGAGGCCTCCGGCATCCTGAAGAAGGAGAAGGTCGCGCTCACCGGCGACGACTGCCGCGAGGGCCTGACCGCGATCGTCTAGGTCAAGGTGCCGGACCCGAAATTCTCCTCGCAGACCAAGGACAAGCTGGTTTCCTCCGAGGTCCGCCCCGTCGTCGAGAACGTCGTCAATCAGGCGCTCGCGACCTGGCTGGAGGAGCACCCGCCCGAGGCCAGGCT
>JAKFWE010000347.1 GCA_021732895.1 Allobosea sp.
GGGCGGACATGGATCGTCAGGATCGTGCCGGCGATCGGCGCGCGCGCATAGGCCTTGTCGAGTTCGATCCGCGAGCGCTCGACCTCGACATGCGCGGCTTCGAGCGCGCGCTGCGCCACCACGATGTCGGGCTGATCCTCGACGCGGTCGAACAGATAGCGCGACAGGGTCGCCTTCGCCCGCTCGACATCCTGCACGGCCTGCTCATAGGTGGCGCGCCTGGCGTCGAAACTGGCCTCGGCCGCAAATCCCTTGCTGCGCAGTTCGACGACGCGGTCGAATTCGCGCCGGGCGTTGACGACGCCGGATTGCGCGCGCGCCAGCGAGGCGCGCGCTTCCTCGCGCGAGGCGATGGCGATGTCCTTCGCCTGCCGCAGCGCCGCGTCCCGCGAGGCGACCGTCGCTTCCGAAGAGGCGAGCGCGGCCTTGAGGCTGGCCTCGTTGTCGAGGACGGCGATGACGGCGCCCTGTTCGACCCGGTCGCCTTCCTTCACGGCGAGCGTCTTGATCCGTGCGTCGCCGGCCCCGAAAGGCGGCGCGATGACGCGCAGGTCGCCCTGCGGGAGCAGGCGGCCGAGGCCTGCCACGAAACCGGTTCCGGAGGCGTCGGCGACATTGCCCGGACGAAAGGTCGATCGTGCGGATGCTTGGGCGTGGAGAGGCGGGCTCGGGACCACCGGTTCGGCGCGCGGCGGCAGAAATCCGACCAGCGTCATCAGCAGCGGCGGCTGAAAATAAACGCCGACGAGCCCGCCGATCATGACCAGCGGAAGCGCCAGCGGCAACAGCCTGAGCCGCGACAGCGAAGCTCCGGCGATGCGTGGCGCCGCGTGAGCGACAGGCTCATCCGGGCGTTCGACCACCTGTAGCGGAAGCGCATCGGCGCTTCGCTCGCGTTCAGCCTGCTCCTTCTGCGTCTGCACGGCGGCAAGCCTTCCCATGGTCTTCGGGCTCCCAAGCGACTAGCTTCAAGATTGGCAGATAATGACTTAGAAGTCATTTACTGCCGTTGGGCTTGAGGTCAAGAGGGCATGGGCAAAGAATCGTCATTGGCGCCGGACACGGCGAAGCGACGCCGGCGCAAGGAGGCGCGGCCCGCGGAAATCATCGCGGCGGGGCTGGCGGAGTTCGCCGACAGGGGGTTCGCAGCGACCAAGCTGGAAGACGTCGCCGCTCGCGCCGGCGTCGTGAAGGGCACGATCTATCGCTACTTCGACAGCAAGGAGGCGCTGTTCGAAGCGGCGCTCAAAGCGCAGATCGCGCCGGTCTTCGACGAGGTCCTGGGGTCGCTCGACCGCTTTCCGGGATCGACCGCCGATCTTCTGCGCCTGGTCGTTCCGACGATCTATCGGGAGCTCTTCGGCTCCGGGATCCATGTCCTGATGCGGATCATCATTGCGGAAGGCGGCCGCTTTCCGGCGATCGCCGAATTCTATCACCGCGAGTCGATCTCCCGTGGAAAGGCGATCCTCGAGGCGATCGTGCGTCGCGGCGTCGAGCGCGGCGAGTTCCGGTCAGGCGCGGCCGCCGACCTCCCGATGGTGGTCATCGCGCCAGCCGTGATGGCGGCCGTCTGGAAAATGACGTTCGACCGGTTCGAGCCGATTGCGATCGAGCGCTTCATGGAGGCGCATCTCGACCTCGTTCTGAATGGACTTGCGGCGCGCTAGTTTTGGTCGCCGCATGCGGCGGCTGGGCCGATGAGCCCGCTATGGCCCGGTGTGTCGCGACCGCGCGAAGGCGCGCAGGGCGCCGCTGCCGACGCGCTCCAGCGCGAGATGCAGCCCGATCGCCGCGGCGAACAGCAGCAGCGTCACGGCCATGACGGTTGCGTTGTCGAGGCGGGGGATCGCCTGCATCAGGACGTAGCCCAGGCCGCTGCGGGCCGCGAACATCTCGCCGACCAGCGTGCCGAGCAGGGTCAGGGCGAGGCCGATGCGCAGGCCGGTCATGATCTCGGGCGCGGCCGCCGGCGCGAGCACATGGCGGATGGTCGCGGCGGGCGACAGGCCCATGACGCGCGCGCTTCGGACGAAGAGCGGCGGGATGGCGCGCACGCCGCCAGCCGTGAACAGCGCGATCGGCGCGATGCCGTGAAGCGCGCCGAAAGCCACCTTCGCGTCGAGGCCGATCCCGAAGATCAGCAGGATGGTCGGATAGAGCGTCACCTTCGGCAGCGCGTAGAGCGCCACCAGGATGGGCTCGGCCACCTCGCCGGCGAGGCGCGAGGCGCCGAACCAGAGCCCGAGACCGACGCCGAGACCCGCCGCGATCAGCGCCGCCAGTCCGAAAGCCTTGAGCGTCTGGACGATCTCGCCGAGGAAGGCGGGCTCACGCGCAAGCACGCCCAGCCGCGCTAGGGTCGGCCACGGACCCGGCAGCGCGTCTTCGCCATAAGCGACCGCCAGGCCCTGCCAGAGCGCGAGCGCGAGCGCGAGCAGGATCAGCCGGTCGCGCGCGACCGGGCTCATGCGAGGCCCCTGCGGCCGCGCAGCCGGCGCTCGAAGCTGTGCAAGCCGAGATTCACGGCGGTCACGATCGTGACCACGAACAGGAGCAGCGCATAGAGCGTCGGGTTGTCGAAATCGCCGTAGGCATAGGCGATCGCCCGGCCGAGCCCCTCCGGCGCGAGAATGAACTCGCCGCCGATCACGCCGATGAAGCTCGTCGCCACCGCGAGCTTCAGGCCATGCGCCAGCGATGGCGCCGCATGCGGGAGCCTGATGCGCCAGAACGTCTCGAACCAGCCCATGCGCTCGAGGCGGGCGGTCTTGAGCAGCGTCTCGGGGATGCGGTCGAGCCCGGCGAGCAGGCTGACGGCGATCGCGATCACGCCGAAGGCCGACCCGATCAGGACGAGAGGCAGCGCCCCGATCCCGAACAGCACGATCAGCAGGGGATAGAAAACGAAGATCGGCACGGCGTAGTAGCTCGCGAGCAGCGGCTCCAGCGCGGCGCGCCAGCGCCGCTGCGAGGCGAGCGCCAGCCCCAGCGCCAGACCGCCCGCGATCGCGACGGCGATCGCCATCGCGATGATGGCGAAGGTCGGCGCCGCCAGAGCCGGGATGCGGCCACTGACGAGTCCGGCCCACAGCGTCGTCGCCATCTCGCTCGGCGCGACGATCACGGTCCTGCGGACCAGACCGGCGCGAACGGCC
>JAKFWE010000149.1 GCA_021732895.1 Allobosea sp.
CTGGCCGTCCTCGACCATGATCGCGGTGACGGTGCCGGCGCGCGGCGCCACGATGTCGTTGAAGGTCTTCATTGCCTCGACCAGCAGCACGCGCTCGCCGAGCTTCGCGACGCTGCCGATCTCGATGAAGGGCTTGGCGTCCGGGGAGGGCCGGCGGTAGGCGGTGCCGACCATCGGCGAGGGGACGGCGCCGGGATGGGCTCCCGCCGGCCTGGCCTCGGCCGGGGCTGCGGCGGGCGCCGCTGCGGCCATGGCGACGGCGGGCGCGGGAACCTGCACCATCGCCGAGACGGAGCGGGCCACCCGCACGCGCAGGTCGCCCTTCTGCACCTCGATCTCGGTGAGGTCGGTCTCGTTGAGCAGTTGCGCCAGTTCGCGCACCAGTTCGGGATCGATCGGGCTCTTGCTCGCCATGGCGGGTTCTCGGCCTTCCGGTTTCTTGCTCTTCATCGTGCCGACGGCGCCGTCGCGTCGCCGGCGCCGCTCTGGTGGATACGGACCGGTCAGGCCGCCGGTTTCGCGCGCTGCCGGAGAAGCGGCACAATCGCGTCGAAAGCAAGGTCGTAGCTGGCGACGCCGAAGCCGCAGATCACGCCGACGCAGACCGGCGCCATGAAGGAATGGTGCCGGAACTCCTCACGCGCGTGCACGTTCGAGACATGCACCTCGATGGCGAGCGCTTCCGTGCCCTTGATCGCGTCGCGCAGGGCGACCGAGGTGTGGGTGTAGGCGCCGGCGTTGATGATGATTCCCGCGCCCGCGAGACCGGCCTTCTGAACGAGCGTGACCAGCTCGCCCTCGAAATTCGTCTGGCTGAAGCCGAGCTCGACATCGGCCGCCAGCGCCCGGGCGCGCAGCCGCGCCTCGACGCCGGCCAGCGTCACCGCGCCGTAGGTCGCCGGCTCGCGCGTGCCGAGGAGATTGAGGTTGGGTCCGTTGAGGACATGGACGGCGAGCATGCGCGCTGTGATTCCAGCGCCGCGCGAATGCGGCGGAAGCCGCCCTCATAACCGCAAGCGCCGGGCAGGGGAAGCCTGCCCGGCTCATGGATCGTCAGCCGCTCAGCCCTGGCAACTGGTCTTGCCGCATTTGCGCATGGCCTCGATCTTGACCCTGAGCGGGCCGGGGCCGACCGCGCCGAAGACGACCTCGTCGCCGATGATGAAGGCCGGCGTGCCGGTCAGGCCGAGCCGGTCGCCGAGGGCGACCGTGTCCTCGATGGCCGCCCTGACGGCCGGGCCGTCCATCTCCTTCCTGACGCGCTCGACATCCGCGCCGGATTCCTTCGCGATCTCCAGCGCCTTGGCCCCGTTGATGCGGCCCTTGAAGCCCATCAGCTTCGCGTGGAAATCGAAGTACTTCTGGCCCTGGAGCTGGCTCTTCACCGCCACCGCGACGCGGCTGGCCTCGACCGAATCCGGCCCGAGGATGGGGAAATCCTTGATCACGACCCTGAGCTTCGGATCCTCCCTGGACAGCAGGCGGACATCCTCCATGGCCCTTTTGCAGAAGCCGCAATTGTAATCCATGAACTCGACGATCGTGACGTCGCCCTGCGGATTGCCGACGATGACGGATGTCGCGGGATCGACCAGGCGAGCCTTCTCGCCGGCGACCGCGCCGCGCTGCGCCTCGGCCTGCGCGACCGTGTTGCGGCGCTCCAGTTCGACGAGCGCCTCCTGGATGATCTCGGGATTCTTCAGAAGCGTCTCGCGCACCAGGTCGGTCACGGCCTTGCGCTGATCGGGACTGAGCGCCTGCGCGGCGACCGGCGCCACGGACAGCGCCGCGGCCAGACCGAGCGCTCCGAGCGCGAGCCCGGCGCGCCGGGCAAACAGGGTCGTCATGGCCATGTCGTCATCCTTTTCGGGGCTTGTCCGGGGCTTGCCCGCCGGGGGAGCGGCTGCCGGTCGCTCTCCCGTCGCCTTCTCGGCTCTCGGGGCGATTGCGTCAATTCACAGCTTTGCCAGCGATTGCGGCGGCAGGACGGCTCGGCTAGGTCAGCAGCCTGCGCAACCACCCGTCGAGGGCATGGGACCGGGATGTCGTGATGCCTGAAGCTCTCCCCGATCGCGCCGCCTCGCCCCTGCTGTCGGGGCGCGCCCAACGGGTCTCGCCCTTCATCGTGATGGACGTGATGAACCAGGCCGCCGCGATCGAGCGCGCCGGCGGGTCGGTCGTCCACATGGAGGTCGGGCAGCCTTCGGCGCCGACGCCGGCCTCGATCCGGGCCGCGGCGGCGCGCGCGCTGGAGCACGGCCGCATCGGCTACACCCAGGCGCTGGGCATGGACAGCCTGCGCGCCCGCATCGCGAGACATTATGGCGAAGCCTACGGCGTCGATGTGCCGGCAAGCCGGGTCGTGGTGACGACAGGCTCGTCGGGCGGCTTCATCCTCGCCTTTCTCGCCTGTTTCGAGCCCGGAGCGCGGATCGCGATCACCGCGCCCGGCTATCCGGCGTATCGCAACATCCTGATCGCGCTCGGGCTCGAGCCGGTCGCGATCGAGGTCGGCCCTGAAACCCGCTTCGCGCTGACGCCGGACCTGATCGCGCGAGCGCATAGGCAAAAGCCGCTGGCGAGCGTGCTGACGATGAGTCCGGCCAACCCGACCGGGGTGGTGATGTCGCCGGCCGCCATCGCAGACGTGGCCGCGGAGTGCCGCCGGCTGGGGCTCTGGCACATCTCCGACGAGATCTATCACGGCCTGACCTATGAGAGCCCGGCGACGACGGCGCTCCTGGCCGATCCGGACGCGATCATCGTCAACTCGTTCTCGAAATACTACTGCATGACCGGCTGGCGCGTCGGCTGGCTCGTGGTCCCCGAGCGGCTGGTGCGCACGATCGAACGTCTTCAGCAGAATTTCTCGATCTCGGTGCCGTATCTCAGCCAGGTCGCGGGCGAGGCGGCTTTCGAGGCGACGGCCGAATGCGAGGCGATCAAGGCCGGCTATGCGGAAAACCGCGCCTTTCTGCTGAAGGCGCTGCCGGAGATCGGACTGGGCGAATTCCTGCCCATCGACGGCGCCTTCTACATCTATCTCGACATCGGACGATATTCCAACGATTCCATGGCGTTCTGCCGAAGCGTCCTGAACGAGGCCGGCGTCGCGATCACGCCGGGACTGGATTTCGACGAGGCGC
>JAKFWE010000522.1 GCA_021732895.1 Allobosea sp.
CACGAAGGCCTCTCCGCCGGCCTCGACCAGCAGCACGCGGTCGTCGATGACGGGACGGATGAGACAGCTCACGGCGACGGCGGCCGCGACCTCGGCTTCGTCCGTCCTGACCGTGATCGCAACCCCCGCTTCGTCGCAGCCGACGACACGGCCGATGCGCAGCGGTCCCGGCGCGGCGGGCGCGCCGGACGTTTCCGCGAAGGCGCGCGCAGGTCCGGCGCGGAGCACGCCGACCATCACATCAGGTTCCTGATGCCCGAGGTCGAGATGCTGGCCGCCTCGCTGGTGCCGCAGAGATTGTCGAGATCCGCCCTGAGGTTGGTCTTCCTCAGAGCCAGGGCGGCGTTCTCAACCTTGGCGGCCGCCTCGTAGGTCAGGCTTATGTCGCAGACCGTCAGATTCAGCCCGACCTTCTTGCCGTCGGCGACGGGGCATACCTTGAAGTCGGTCGTCGAGAGAAACTTCATGTCCATCACGGCCATCTTGATGTCGGGACCGACGACGAGCTTCAGCGAGAGGGGACCGATGATGTCGATCTTGCCGCCCACGATGATGCCGAGGGACAGCGCGAGAGACAGCGACAAATCGAGCGACAGGGTCAGGCTGAAGCGCGTCGACATGCGCAGCGCCACCTCGTCGCTGAGCACGATCGAGAAGCTGCTCGTCAGCTTGTAGGTCTTCTCCTCGCCGTAGAATTTCGATTCCTTGCTGCCGTGAAACTCGTCATAGGCGTCGCCGACGAATTTCTTCCATGTCTTGCCGTAGGTCGTCTCCTCGAGCGGCCCGTAGGCGGTCTGCTTGATGTAGCCGCCGGCGGTGATCTCGACATTGGCGGCCTGCTCGACCGTGCCGGTGGGGCTGACCTTGCCACCCCTGACGAAGACGCCGTGATGGCCTGAAAGATCATATTTTCCGGCGAGCACGGCGTATTTCGCATCGGCCGTCGTGACCTCGACGTTGTGGCCGGCGCCGAGCTTCTCCAGCGTCGCGCCGACGATGTTCTGATTGAGGTCGGCGTTCGAGAAGATCAGCACGCCCTTGTTGGTCGAGGCGATGGTCGCGGTGACGTTCGTCTGGTAGGCGGTCGCCGCCTGGCTCGTGGCAGAGTAGACCTTGTTCGGATCGTTCTTGACATTCGCGATGTTGGCTTCCGCCTGCGCCTCCGCGCCGGTACCCAGGTTCGCGACGGAACTGGTCGTCGTCGACAGGCCGGTCGGCAGTCCGGTTTCGTCGGCGATGTAGTTGCCGAGACGCAGATAGCTCGAGGCGGTGAAAGGCGAGGTCGGAGTGTCGGGCTGCGCGGCGCGAAAATAGGGCGGAGGCGACGGAGGGGGCGTCGGCGCCGGCGTCGGGTTGTTGCCGCCCTGGTTGTTGCTCGGCATGCTCTCTCTCCTCGTCAGCGCAATGTCGCGGGGGCTCTCAGCGCAGGATCAACGTCGTCACCTGCGACGGCGTCAGCGTCATGCCGACCGTGTTCGGGCTCATCCCGTTCTGCTTGGTCGGCATCACCATCTTCGTCGCAGGCGGCCCGCCGATCATGGTGTTGGTCGAGCCCAGCATCGCGGTGTGCGGGCCCATCACCATCCCTGAGACCACCCCCATCGCGACGCCGGGATTGTCTCCGTTCGACATGGGGGTGACGGTCAGCATGTTGTGCGCAGGCATGCAGGTGAGCAGAACCTTGAACTGGCTGGGGATCGCCATGGCGGACATCGCGATGTTCGGAAACGGGGTCGGCACCGGGCCGACCGGCGTCGGCACGTTGCAGACGTCGGGGAAGCCGAGATTCAGGGAGCCGAGACTGCAATTGCCGAACATTCTGGTCACCTGCCTGCGACGAAGGGCCGGACGCTGCGCGGATCATAGAGTTCCCCCACGGCCCGCGCCATATCGGTGTCCAGCATGCTGCCGGTCTGCCCGCTGAAAATCGCGCCTTGCGTGCGGGCGCAGTGGAAATCCGTGCGCAGGAAGCGCGCGGCCGTGAAATCGGCGCTGTCCAGGGCGGCATGATGGAACAGCGCATAGTCGAGCCTGGCGCGCCGGAAGCTGGCGGCCCGCGCGTCGGCGCCGGTGAAATTCGCCATCTCGAGATTCGCGCCGTCGAAATTGCCGCCTGCGACCGCGGCCTCGACGAAGCCCGCCTTGTCGAGCACCGCGCCCGACAGGTTCGCGCCCCGCAGATCGGCCTTCATGAACATCGCCATCGAGGCGCGGGCGCGCGACAGATCGGCACCGATCAGGCTCGCCCCGATGAGCATGGAGCCGCCGAGATCGACGCCCGAAAGATTGGCGCGGTCGAGCTTCGCACCGCAGAGATTGGCGCGCGCGAGGGCGATCTGGCGCAAATCGCGATCCGTGAGATCGCATTCGGTCAGGAGTATCGTGTCGCAGTCGAGCCCGTCCAGATTGGCCGCGCGCAGATCGCCGGAGAGAATCGAAACGTTCCGCAGGCTGGCATGACCGAGATCGACGCCTTCAACCGCGCATTGCATCAGCGCCGACTTCCCGAGACGGGCCTCGGCGAAGATCGCCTGGCGCAGGCCGACGCGCATCAGGATGCATTCGTCCAGCGCCGCGCCGGCGAAATTGGCGCGTCCCGCGTCGCCCTGCATCATCTGGACGCGGGTCAGCGCGGCGCGCCGCCAATCGGTCTCCGTCATCTGGCAGGACATGAGGAGGCTGTTGGCGACTCGCGCCTCGGCGAAATTCGCCCCGCTCAGGTCGCACTGGATGAAGCTCATGTCCTTCAGCGACGCCCCGGCGAAGGAGGCGCCGCGCAGCGAACAGCCGATCAGCGTGCCGCCGGGCAGCTCGACGCCGGCGAGATTCGCGCCGTCGAGATCGCCGTCGCGATACGGCCAGTCGTGCCGGATATGATCGATCAGGTCGTCAATCGCCATCGCTGGCCACCATCAGGATCGTGCGGCCGAGATTGGCGCGGGAGAAGTCGGCGCCGAACAGCGTCGCGTCGGCGAGATCGGCGCCGAAAAGGTTGGCGGCGCGAAGCCTCGCCCCCGTCAGGTCGGCCCGGTTGAACTGGGCCTCGAGCAGGTTGGCCGCGAAGAAATCCGTCCCGGTCAGGTTGTTGCGCGCAAACAGCGCCCGCTTCAGCGAGGCCAGACGGAGTCGCGCCC
>JAKFWE010000228.1 GCA_021732895.1 Allobosea sp.
GTGCTCGGCGGCGTGATGGACGAGCTGGCGATGATCCTGCTGACGCTGCCGGTGTTCTTCCCGATCGTGACGGCGCTGGATTTCGGCATGCCGCCCGACGACGTCGCGATCTGGTTCGGCATCCTCGTGCTCATCGTCGTCGGCATCGGCATGACCTGCCCGCCGATCGGCATCAACGTCTTCGTCGTGGCCTCGCTGGCGCGCGACACGCCGGTGACCCGGATCTATCGCGGCGTCCTGCCGTTCGTGCTGTCGGACGTGATCAGGCTGGGGCTGGTGGTGGCGTTTCCGATGATCGCGCTCTATCTGGTGAAGCTGCTGGATTGAGCCCGGAGGCCGCCGCTTGCCCATCAACAACCTCGACCTCGAAACGATCAAGGCCGGGCTCGCCGACGGCTCGCTGCTGATCGTCGATGTGCGCGAGCCGCATGAATTCGCGGCCGGGCGGATACCGGGTTCGGTCTGCCTGCCGTTGTCCCGCTTCGACCCGGCCGAGATTCCGGTGGAGCCCGGCCGGCAGGTCGTATTCTCCTGCGCCGCCGGCATCCGCTCGCTACGCGCCATCGAGCTGGCCAACGCCGCCGGCCTTGCGATCGACAGCCATTATCTCGGCGGTTTCAGGGACTGGGCGATGCGCGGCGAGCCGGTCGAACGCTGAACCTTTCCCGCCCGCCTTTCCCGCCCTGCGCCCGGCGCATCGCGGCAATCATCGCCCGGGGGGCTGACGGACGGCCCGTCCTGCCCCAGTTTCTGTTTCGAACTCTTCGAGGATTGAAGCCATGCGCCCCATGAAGTTCGGATTTGGACAGCCGGTTCGCCGGGTCGAGGATCATCGCCTGACCACGGGCGCCGGCCGCTACACCGACGACACCATCGTCGAGGGCGCGCTGCACGCCTTCGTGCTGCGCTCGCAATACGCGCACGCGAAGTTCTCCATCCGCGACAAGGCGGCGGCCCGCGCGATGAAGGGCGTCAGGCTGATCCTGACCGGCGAGGACGTCGCCCATCTCGGCGGGCTGCCCTGCAACGGCCTGATCCAGACCGTCTCGGGCGCGCCGGTGACGCCGATGCATGTGCCGGTGTTGCCGACCGGGATCGTGCGCCATGTCGGGGAGGCGGTGGCCTTCATCGTCGCGGACACGCTCGACCAGGCGCGCGACGCGGCCGAGGCGATCGAGATCGACTGGGAGGCGCTGCCCTCGGTCACCGGCATCAGCGCGGCGCTCGACCCCGAGGCGCCGCAGGTCTGGCCCGACCGCGCCGGCAACGTCGCGTTCGAGGCGGCCCAGGGCGACAAGGAGAAGACGGACAAAGCCTTCGCCAAGGCGCACAGCACGGTCTCCGCCACGATCGTCAACAACCGGCTGGCCTCGAACTTCATGGAGACCCGCGCCTGCGTCGCCGAATACGACAAGGCCAGCAAGCGCTGGACGCTGACGCTCGGCAGCCAGGGCTCGCACGGCAACCGCGACATCCTGGCCAAGAGCATCTTCAAGGTCGATCCCGCGCGGATCCGGGTGGTTACGCCCGATGTCGGCGGCGGCTTCGGCACCAAGCTGTTCATGTATCGCGAATACCCGCTCAGCATGGTCGCGGCCGAGATGCTCAAGCGCCCCGTGCGCTGGGTGGCCGACCGCACGGAGCATTTCCTCGCCGACACGCATGGCCGCGCAAACCTCGCGACCGCGACGATGGCGCTGGACAAGCGCGGCAGGTTCATCGGCCTGCGGGTCGATCTCGCCGCCGAGATGGGCGCCTACCTGTCGCAGTACGGACCCTTCATTCCCTGGGTCGGCACCACCATGACGCCGGGCTGCTACAACATCCCCGCCGTGCATGTGCGCTTTCGCGGCATCCTGACCAACACAACGCCGGTCGACGCCTATCGCGGCGCCGGCCGGCCCGAGGCCGCCTATCTGATCGAGCGGCTGGTCGACGCCATCGCCCGGCAGACGGGCAAGACGCCGGACGCGGTGCGCAGCCTGAACTTCGTCAAGCCCTCCGAGATGCCGCACAAGACGCAGACGGGTCCGACCTACGATTCCGGCGAATTCGAAGGCCATATGCGCCGGGCCATGGAGGTCGGCGACTGGGCGGGCTTCAAGGCGCGGCACAAGGCGGCGGCGAAGGCAGGCAAAATCCGCGGAATCGGGCTCGCCTGCTACATCGAGGCCTGCGGCGGCGGCGGGCCGGAGAGTTCGAGCGTCACGCTCGGCAAGGACGGCATGGTCACCGTGCTGATCGGCACCCAGTCGAACGGGCAGGGACACGAGACGGCGTATTCGCAGCTCGTCTCGCAGCATCTCGACATCCCGCTCGACCGCATCCGCGTCGTGCAGGGCGACACCGACCGGATCGCCACCGGCGCGGGCACCGGCGGCTCGCGCTCGATCCCGGTCGGCGGCTCGGCGCTGAACAAGGCGACGGAGATTTTGAGCGACAACCTGAAGCGGCTCGCCTCGGAGAAGCTCGAGGCCGCCATCGGCGATCTGGAGATATCGGACGGGGCGGTGCGGATCGTCGGCACCGACAAGGCGCTCGATCTCGCCGCGATCGCCGCCCTGCCGGGCGCGACCGAAGCGATGCTCCATGTCAGGCAGACCTGGCAGCCGCCGGAGGCGACCTATCCCAACGGAACGCATCTCTGCGAGCTGGAGATCGACCCGAAGACCGGCGCGACCGAGATCGTCAACTATGTCGTCGTCGACGATTTCGGCGTGACGCTGAACCCGATCATGCTGGAAAGCCAGGTCCATGGCGGCGCGGCGCAGGGCATCGGCCAGGCGCTGATGGAGGAGATCCGCTTCGACGAGTCCGGCCAGATGCTGACGGCGACCTTCATGGACTACGCCCTGCCGCGCGCCGTGGACGTGCCCAACTTCCATTTCGAGACGCGCAACGTGCGCTGCGTCACCAATCCGATGGGGGTCAAGGGCGCGGGCGAGGCAGGCGCGATCGGCTCGTGCCCGGCGGTGATGAACGCGATGGTCGATGCGCTCGATCGCGCCGCCGGCATCAAGGCGATCGACATGCCGGCGACGCCGACCAAGGTCTTCAACACTCTGAAGGCAGCGGGATATCCGCTTTGATGCAAGCGATTTCTTGCATCAGTGCAAGACCAATCGCGACA
>JAKFWE010000039.1 GCA_021732895.1 Allobosea sp.
GTAGAGCGACTTCGCGCCGCGCTGAGTCGTCTCCAGCCCGCGCTTGGCCGCCATCACGGCGAAGGCGAGGAAGCTCGCGCCGTTGACGTAGAAGGCGAAGAGCAGGACCGCCGCCGCCAGCGCGTTTGCCTGCGTGTCGCGCAGCGCGAAGGCGAGCGGCACCGCGCCGTAGAAGGCGAAATCGCAGGTGATGTCGAGGAACCCGCCGCGATCGCTCGGTCGGGTCGCCCGCGCCAGCGCGCCGTCCAGCCCATCGCAGAGGCGCGACAGCGCGAGCAGCGCCAGGGCGGCGCCGTCCTGTCCGAATGCGACGCAGGCGGCGCAGGCGAGCCCGAGCGCCAGACCGGCCAGCGTCGCTGCGTCCGGCGACGCGCCGAGACGGGCGAGCCGGCGGGCCGCCGCGTTCAGGGCGGGGTCGATCAGCTCACGAAGGCGACCGTCGAACATTCCGTCGTGCTCCTTGCGGGCGTGCTCTTTGCGGGATTGACGCTTTGGCCGGCGCGCCCATAACAGAATCCGGCAGGGGTTTGGGGTTCAGTCACGGAGCCGGCGCGATGTATCAGGCCGAGACCCATGGCGTGCGCGTCACCGCGGCGCCGCGCTTCATGGAGGGCGAATCCTCGCACGCCCAAGGCCGCTATTTCTGGGCCTATACGATCGAGATCGCCAATCTTTCGCGGCAGACCATGCAATTGATGACGCGGCACTGGTTCATCACCGATGGGCGCGGCCAGGTGCACGAGGTTCGCGGCGAGGGCGTCGTCGGCCAGCAGCCGGTGCTGCGGCCGGGCGAGAGCTTCAGCTACACCTCCGGCTGTCCGCTGACCACGCCGGACGGCTCGATGCGCGGCTTCTACGCGATGCTGGGCGAGAACGGCGACATCGTCGATGTCGCGGTGCCGCTGTTCCCGCTCGATTCGCCTTATGTGAAGAAGGTGCTGCACTGACGCGACGGGCGGCGTTCAGACGCCGGCCGCCAGCCCCTCCTCGACCTCGGCGGGCGAGAACGAATAGCGCCGCGAGCAGAATTCGCAGGTGACGCCGAGGCGCCCGTCATCGGCGATCATCGCCGAACGGTCCTGCGGCGGGAAGCCGCGCAGCATGCCAAGCACCCGCTCGCGCGAGCAGCGGCAGGCCTCGTGCACCAGCGCCGGTTCGAAGACATGCGCCCCGCGCTCGTGGAACAGCCGGTAGAGCAGCCGTTCGCTTTCCAGCATCGGGTCGAGCAGCTCGTGGTCCTCGACGGTCGCGACCAGCGAGCGGGCCTCGGCCCAGGCGTCGTCGGCGACGCCGTCGGGATCGGCATCGTTCCGGGAGAGAAGCGCATGGCCTTCGGGCGCGTCGCCGGGATGCAGGTCGGCGGCGCGCAGGCGATCGGGCGAATGCGGCATGAACTGCGCGATCAGGCCGCCGGCGCGCCACTGCCGCCCGGACCCGGTGACGATCGAGCCGACGGCGAGCCGGATCCGGCTCGGAATCTGTTCCGACTGGCGGAAATACTGGTGCGCCGCCTCTTCCAGGCTCTGCCGGCTCAGCGTCACCACGCCTTGATAGCGCGTCGCCTGCGAGCCCTGATCGACCGTCATCGCGAGATGGCCTTCGCCGAGCAGGTCGCCGGTGGCGAGCGCCCCGGCCGCGATGGCCTCGTCGAGCCTGCCCTGGTCGAAATGCGCCATGGCGCGGTAGGAATCGGGCGCGGTGAAATCGACCACCATCAGCGAGATCGGCCCGTCGCTCTTGGTCTGGAGCTGGAAGCGGCCCTCGAATTTCAGCGCCGTGCCGAGCAGCACCGTCAGCGCCGCCGCCTCGCCGAGAACGCGCGAGACCGGCTCCGGGTAGCCATGGCGAGCCAGAACCGTGCCCAGCGAGGCGCCGAGCCGCACGACGCGGCCGCGCACGTCGAGATCGGGCACGCCGAACGGCACCACCCGGTCGTCGAGAGCCTCGCTGTCGGCGTCGATCCCGGACGCGGCCATCAGCCCGCGACCCCGCCGAAGCACCAGGCCAGAATGCCCTTCTGCGCGTGCAGCCGGTTCTCGGCCTCGTCGTAGACGGCCGAGCGCGGCCCGTCCATCACCGCGTCGGTGACTTCCTCGCCCCGGCTGGCGGGCAGGCAATGCATGAAGATCGCGTCCTTGTCCGCCCGCTCCAGCAGCCGGTCGTCGACCTGGAACGGCCGCAGCAGGTTGTGGCGCGTGCCCTCGTCGTCGCCCATCGAGACCCAGCAATCGGTGATGACGCAATCGGCGCCCTCGACCGCCGCTTCGGGCCGCGTCGTCAGGGAGAGCCTGGCGCCCTGCCGGCGCGCCCAGTCGATCAGCGCCGGCGCCGGGCTGAGCTCGGCGGGCGTGGCGATGGCCAGTTCGAAATCGAGCCTGCCGGCGGCATGGACCCAGGAGGTCAGCACATTGTTGCTGTCGCCGGTCCAGGCGATGCGCTTGCCGGCGATCGGGCCCTTGCGCTCCTCGAAGGTCATCACGTCGGCCATGACCTGGCAGGGATGCTGGCGCTTGGTCAGCCCGTTGATCACCGGCACGGTGGCGTGGCTCGCCATCTCGACCACGGCGTCGTGGTCGAGCATGCGGATCATGATGGCGTCGACATAGCGCGAGAGCACGCGCGCGGTGTCCGCGATCGTCTCGCGCTCGCCGAGTTCGATCTCCTGGCCGGTCACCATCATCGGCGAGCCGCCGAGCTCGCGGATGCCGACATCGAAGGAGACCCGCGTGCGCAGCGACGGCTGCTCGAAGATCATGGCGACGACCTTGCCGTCCAGCAGCCGGTCATGCGCCGCCTCGGCGGTGCGCCGGCGCGCCTTGATCTCATCGCCCTTGCGCAGGATGGCGCGCAATTCGGAGGCGGAGAAATCGGAAAGATCGAGGAAATGGCGCGTCACGGGCGCGTCCTTCGCGAGCAGAGCCATGGCGGGGTGCTATTCCGCGGCCGGCCGCGCCAGCGCGGCCTCGACCGCCCGGGCCGCGCCGCCGAGCCGGGCGACGGCCTCGGCCACCTCGGCGTCGCCGATGATCAGCGGCGGCAGCAGACGCACGACATTGTCTCCCGCCGCGACCACCAGCAGGCCCTGCGCCCGCGCCTCGGCGACGAAATCGGTGTTGGGC
>JAKFWE010000266.1 GCA_021732895.1 Allobosea sp.
GTGCCCAGCACGAGGTAGACTATCATCAGCAGCAGGATCAGCATGTAGGGGTGCAGGCCGGCCTGGGCGATCGCGCCCGCAGTCGCGGCCGGGATGCCGAGCCGCGCCACGACCTTGGACAGGAAGAGCGCGCCGAGCAGGATCAGCGCGATCATCGAGCAGGTCCGCACCGTCGCGAGCAAGGCGCGCCAGAACTTGCTCGGCGTCAGACTGCGCTGCCAGAGCCCGATCAGGATGGCGCCGAGCACGCCGACGGCCGCCGCCTCGGTGATGCTCGCCCAGCCGGTGAACATCGAGCCCATCACGAAGGCCATCAGGAAGACGACCGGCAGGAGCTGCCCGAACGCGACCAGCCTCTCGCGCAGCGGCGCCTGCGCGACCGGCGCGCCCACCATGCTGGGCGTGATCCAGGTGCGCACGGCGATGTAGAGCATGTAGAGCAGCATCAGGATCGCGCCTGGAATGATGCCGGCTATGAACAGATCGAGGATCGAAACATTGGCGAGCACGCCGTAGACGATCATGGGAATCGAAGGCGGGATCAGGAAGCCGAGCGTGCCGGCGCCGACCAGCGAGCCGATGGCGAGGCCGTCATCGTAACCGCGCGTCTTCAATTCCTTCAGCGTGATCCGCCCCACCGTGGCGATGCCCGCCGCCGATGAGCCCGAAACCGCCGAGAACAGCGCGCTGCCGACGACGTTGACGTGCAGCAGACGGCCGGGCAGCCGGCGGGTCCACGGCGCGAGACCGTTGAACAGGTTTTCCGACAGCCGCGTATGGAACAGGATCTCGCCCATCAGGATGAAGAGCGGCAGGGTGACGAGTTCGTCGCCGGTGATCGTGCCCCAGATGTCCGACGCCAGGAAGCGGCCGATCGCGATGTCGCGGAACAAGTCGAGGCTGATCACCGCCACCCAGAACAGCGCGATGCCGATCCAGATGCCCAGACCGAGCGTGCCGAACAGCAGGGCGAGGACGACGGCGAGCGGCCAGATCATGCGGCGGCGTCCATCAGTCGGCGCCGAAGGCATCGACCGTCGGCGTCTCGAACTCTTCGCCGAGCGCCAGCCGGATCAGCCGCGCGACGAAGCCGAGCGTCAGCAGGACGAAGCCCGAGGCGACGACGAGCTGCGGCCAGACCAGCGGCGTCTGCATCGGAAAATACGAGCGCGAGCCGAGCTGATGCGACCGCAGGGCCATGCCGATCAGCGCCGCCGCGATGAAGGCGGCCATGGCGAGACCGGCGAGGCTCGCGACATATTCGAGCACGCGCGCGATGCGCGGCGAACGCTCCGTCGAAACGAAGCGCACACGCATATGGCCGCCATCGCCCAGCGTCCAGCCCGCGCCGCACAACATGGCGGCCGCAAGCAGATAGGAGGCGTATTCGACCGCCCAGGGCTGCGAGTAATTGACCAGCCCGGTCGTCGCGACCTCGACGATCAGCAGCAGCGCCAGAAGGCAGAGCGCGGCGGCGGCGAACACCGCCCCGGCGAAGTTCATGCGGTCGATCAGCGCGGCCGCGCGGCGCAGCAAGGTCAAGATGCGCTCCCGGGGCTGCGCGAGCCCGTCAGCTGCCGATTTTCTTCTTGAACTCTGCGATGATCGGCGCGGCAGCCGGATTGGCCTTGCCGAAATCGTCCGCCATCGTCTCGGTCGCCTTGCGCATGCTGGCGAGCAGCGCGTCCGAAGCCTTCTCGACCTTCATGCCGGCGGCCACGAGCTCCTTCATCTTCTTGTCGTGTTCGGCCATGCTGACCTGCCAGAACTCAGGCTCGAGCTTCTTGCCCAGCGCTTCGACCGTACTCTGCTGCACGGGCGACAGTTTCTTCCAGCTGTCGAGGTTCACCACCATCATGTTGGAGGCCCAGAGATGGTTGGTGTTGTAGGCGAATTTCATGAACTCCCAGTATTTCTGCGCGACGGCGGTTGTGCCCGAGGTCATCACCGCGTCGAGCTTGCCCGAGGCCAGCGAGGGCACGATGTCGGGGTTGTTCATCTGCAGGGGCACCATGCCGATCTTGGCGATCATCTCGGCGGTGACCTTGTCATAGGTGCGCATCCGCACGCCCTTGATGTCGTCAGGCGTGCTGGCGGCCTTCTTCAGGAAGAAGTTCTGGCTCGGCCAGGGCACGATGTAGAGCACCTTCTGATTGCGCTTGGCGAGCTCGGCCTCCCAGATCGGCCGGACGAGCGCGTGCATCGCCTTGAGCTGGTCGTAGTCCTTGACCAGGAAGGGGATGCTCTCGATGCCGAGGATCGGCAGCTCGCCGACATTCTGGAAGGCGGCGTATTCCGCCATCGGCACGGCCCCGTCGGCGACCGCGCGCAGCGATTCGTTCGCCTTGACGCCGAGCGAGCCGCCGGCGTGGATCGTCAGTTCGAGCTCGCCGTTCGTCGCCGCCTTGACCTCGGCGGCGAAGCGCACCGCGTTTACGGTGTGGAACTCGCTCGGGCCCCAGGGCAGCGAGACGTCCCATTTCACTGACGCCGCCTCGGCTCCCTCGGCGAGGCCGGCGGCGAGGCTGAGCGCCATCAGGCCGGCGAAGGCGCGGCGGCGCGACATCGTGACGAGGCGATGGGGCGCCGAAGCGCGCGCGGATCGAAGCATCGCAAGTCCTCCCCTGTACCTGGAACCCGATGGCGGCGCTGCCGCCGGAGGGTGGAAAAGTGGCCGTTTCCGAGCGCCTTGACCGAAAGTCAATCACAGCCTACCGCCTGAGACAAGCGAAATGTATGGACAAATTTTCGGCTGGCGCGCCTGTTCGCGCAGCATCCCGCACCGTCTGGACGGAGGAGGCAACCGCATGGAATCGCAGAACATCTTCATCGTTCATCACGGGCGGAGGGCCGACATCGTGCTGTCGCGCCCGCACAAGCGGAATGCATTGACCGAGGCGATGTGGCTGGCCGTGCCGGCGCTTTGCCGGGAACTGGAGCAGGCTCCGGACGTGCTGGTCGTCGTGCTCCGCGGGGCCGGCGACGCGGCCTTCAGCGGCGGCGCCGATATCGGCGAGTTCGCCGAGGTCTACGGGTCCGACGAGAGGCGGCGGCGCTACAACGACGCGGTCGAAGCCGCTTTCGACGCGGCTTCGACCGCGTCGTTGTAG
>JAKFWE010000248.1 GCA_021732895.1 Allobosea sp.
CGGCGATGACGGGCAGAACGCGCGCGATCTCCTCCTCGACGCTGATCCCGACATGGCCCGGGCGCGACGATTCGCCGCCGACATCGACGATGTCCGCGCCCGCGACGGCGAGCGCCAGGCCCTGGGCGACGGCGGCGTCGGTCTCGGCGAAAAGCCCGCCATCCGAGAACGAGTCGGGTGTGACGTTGACGACGCCCATGAGCAGGGGGCGCTCGCCGAGCGCGAGACTGCGCCCGTCCGGCAGGATCAGGGCCGGAGCCGGGGCCGACATCCGGGGCATGGCCAGGGCCTGGGGCATGGAACCGATCGCAGCGGCGGAAAGCCGCCTATACACACCCGCCGCCCGGCAGGCCAAGGGATAAAGCGAGGTTCGGCGACGCGGTCGCGGCATGGGGCGCGACCTGCGGCGCGACTTGCGGCGCGGCCTAGGGCTTTGACCGGCGCTGCGTCAGCGTGCATGAGCGCGCCATGCTTCCCCTCGCGCTCGCCCATCGGCTGTATCTGGTTCGCCACGGCGAGACCGACTGGAACCGCGAAGGCCGGCTCCAGGGGGGGCAGGACATTCCGCTCAACGCGCTCGGCCGCCGGCAGGCGGCGCAGGCGGCGGCGAAACTGCGCGCGCTGGTCGCGGATTTCGAGCCGCTCGACTTCATCGTCTCGCCGATGGGGCGGGCGCGTGAGACCATGGACATCCTGCGCTCCGAACTCGGCCTTCCGGTCGAGGGCCATGTGGTCGAGGAGCGCCTGCGCGAGCTGACCTTCGGCCTCTGGGAAGGCTTCACCTGGCGCGAAATCCGCAAGAGCGAGCGCGAGCTGGCGCAGGCCCGCCAGCGCGACAAATGGGGTTTCGTGCCGCCGCAGGGCGAGAGCTACGCCATGCTGGCGGAACGCATCCGGCCGGTGCTCGCCGCTTTGTCGCGCGACACCGTGATGGTCAGCCATGGCGGCGTGGCGCGTGCGGCGCTGGCGCTGGTGGGGGCTGCCTCCACGCGCGAGGCCGCGCTCGCCGAGATCTGGCAGGGCAAGATCCTCGTGATCGAGGGCGGGCGCGCCGACTGGGTCTGACGAGGCGACGCCGCGCCAGCGTTCATCGCATATTCAGTCGTGTTTTTGCAGGGCTGATGTGGTAGCAGGCCGTCGCGTAGCGGCGAGAGGCTCGGCCGGGGGGGCTTGGCTGGGGGCGCGGCATTCCGATGCCGCGCTTTTTGCACGGACAGGGTTCGAGGCTGCGCGACGATCGGCAGGCAGGTGCGTTCGCGCCCCGCGCCGGTTCGGCGCGCGAGGCCTCTGCAAGGGCGCGATGAACGATATCAGCATGCCACCGGCCGGGCCGACGGCCGGAGAGCCGGCCGCGATCGCCATGCTGGCCGGGGCGAGGCGCCCCGACCTGATCCGCGACGAGGTCCTGGCCGAAATCTTCGCCGCCAGCGTCGCCTCCCGCGGCGCGCACGCCGCCATGGTCGACGGCGTGCGCCGGCTCACCTATGGCGAGGTCTGGGCGGCGGCCGGGCGACAGGCGCGCGGGCTCGCTCTGGCCGGAGTGGGCCCGGGCGACATGGTCGGGCTCTGGATGCCGCGCGGGCTCGATCTGCTGATCGCCCAGATCGCGATCACGCGCGCCGGCGCCGGCTGGGTGCCCTTCGACGCCGAGGCGCCGGTCGACCGGATCGCGGGCTGCCTCGCCGACGCGCAGGCCAAGGGGCTGGTCACCGCCCCGGCCTGGCGCGAACGCGCGGCGGCCACGGAGCGCATGATCTGGACGCCGGAGGCTCTGGCCTCCGCCGATGACGGCGTTGACATGCCGGCGCGGGCCGCCGGCCTGACGCCGGAGCACCCGGCCTACCTGATCTACACCTCGGGCTCGACCGGCACGCCCAAGGCGATCGTGATCAGCCAGCGCAACATCTGCCATTTCCTGCGCGCCGGGAACGAGCTCTACCGGATGGCGGAAGACGACGTTGTCTTCCAGGGCGCGTCCGTCGCGTTCGACCTGTCGATGGAGGAGATCTGGACGCCCTATCTCGTCGGCGCGACGCTGTTCGTGGCGACGCCCGAGACGCTGGGCGACGCCGAGTCGCTGCCGGCGATCCTGACGCAGGCCGGCGTCACCATGCTCGACACGGTGCCGACGCTGCTCGGCATCCTGCCCGCCGACATTCCCTCGCTGCGCCTCATCATCCTGGGCGGCGAGGCGCTGCCGCCGGCGATCGTGCAGAAATGGGCGAAGCCGGGCCGGCGCATCCTCAACACCTACGGCCCGACCGAAGCGACCGTGGTCGCGACCGCGGCCGAGGTCGCGCCGGGCGACCCCGTCACCATCGGGCGGCCGATCGCCAACTACACCGCCTATGTCGTCGACGAGCAGATGCGGCTGGTCGCGCCGGGCGAGCAGGGCGAACTCCTGATCGGCGGCCCCGGCGTCGCGCGCGGCTATCATGGCAGGGCCGAGCTGACGGCCGAGAAATTCATCGTCAACCCGTTCGGCGGCGTCGACGACCCGGTGCTCTACCGGTCCGGAGACGCGGTCAGCCTGAACGGGGCCGGTGACATCGTCTTCCACGGACGCATCGACGACCAGATCAAGATCCGCGGCTTCCGGGTCGAGCTCGGCGAGATCGAGGCGCAACTCGCCGGCGAGCCCGGCGTGCATCAGGCTGCGGTGGTGCTGCGCGAGGACGCCGGCATCGAGCGGCTCGTCGCCTTCGTCGTCAGCGAGCCCGGCGTCGCGGTCGAGGGCTCGGTCCTGCGCGCGGCGCTGCGCGACAGGCTGCCGCCCTATATGGTGCCGGCGCATTTCGAGGCGGTCGGCTCGCTGCCGCGCATGGTCTCGGGCAAGATCGACCGCAAGATGCTGAAGGCGGCGCCGCTGACCGCGCCCGCCGCCGAGGGCGAGCAGGAGCCGCCGCGCAACGCCGTCGAGGCGGCGCTGCTGGAGGCGGCCAGACGTGTTCTCGGCGCCCAGAGCCTGCCCTTCGAGGCGGACTTCTTCGTCGATCTCGGCGGCCACTCGCTGCTGGCGGCGCGCTTCATCTCTATCGTGCGCGAAACGCCGGCCTATGCCGGCATCACCCTGCAGGACGTCT
>JAKFWE010000278.1 GCA_021732895.1 Allobosea sp.
CATGAAGACCGTGTTAGCGAACGGAATCCACAACCCCTATGTAAAAAGACACACCCAGTCCATTGCCGTCGCGCCGGGCCGCGCGGCGGCTGAACAGCTGCCCGAACGTCAGCCGCGCCATTCAGTCTTCCGCCTCATCGGCGCCTTCGCCACTGAATATCTGGCGACCGAGCACCGCCCCCGCGACGACGATCACGCCGAGCAGCCCGACGCGCCAGTTCAGCTTCGCGCCGAACAGCCGCAGCGCGATCGGCGCGGCTGCGAGCGCCGTCGCAGCGGCCGGCCGCGCCGGCCGGCGACGGTTCTTGACATAGCTGGCGGCGCCGAGCGCCGCGAGCGCGGCGATCAGCAGGCCGCCGGCTATGAAAAGGCTCGCCGCGACGGCCCCGTGGCGCAGCGTCAGAATGGTGTGCAGCGCGTCCAGACCGTAGCCGAAAGCGCAGACCAGCAGAACCGCGACGAGACCATAAAGCCCGTAGATCGTGAGGTTGCGCCGGACGGCGCCGGAAATTTCCGAAGTCAGAAACCCGAACATCCTCAGCGCGCCGACAGGAAACCGACGAAGAGGCCAACGGCGGCGGCGAGGCCGAGCGCGCGCAGCGGCCGCTCCTGGATTTCCTGGGCGATCAGCTTTTGCAGGTCGGTCGCCTGCTCCTTGGCGACATCGACCATCCGGTCGGTGTCGACGCCGACGGACTTCAGATGACCGTTGACGCTGGCGGCGAGTTCCTCGGCGCTGCGGGTCAGGCTCTGCTCCAGATTGCTCGCCTTTGCTCGCGCCTTGCGGCCTGCGGTCTTGACAGCCTTGGCGGCGTCTTCGGCGCCGGCCTCCGCATCGGCCTTCATCTTCCTGATCGAGGCGCTCGCCTGCTGCTTTGCGGATGTGTCGGTGGTTGCCATGTCGATAGGTCCTCGTCGTGGTGCGGATGGGCGGCGGGTTGTGGCAGGGCGTCCGGGCGCATTCCAGTGGTCGCGCTGGCCAAACGGTTCCGACGGGCCAACGCGCGGCGGCGGCGGCGGTTCCGGTTTGGTCGGTCAACCGGGCGGTCAGGCGGCTTTCGCGGCCTCGGTGTTGAGCGCGGCGGCGGACTCGGTCTCCTCGGCCTGGGCTTTTCGGTATTTTGAAAACTCTTCCTGCGCCACCATGGCGACGAGCAGGATCGGAGTCGAGAGCACGGCGCCGACGGGCCCCCAGAGCCAGAGCCAGAAGATGAAGCCGATAAAGACCAGGAAGGGCGAGACCGTCATGCCCCGTCCGACCATGACCGGGTTGACGACGTTGCCCTCGATCAGGTGCACCACGAAATAGGCTGCGGCCGGCAGCAGCGCGGCCGTCAGCGTCGGCGCATCGATCAGGGCGCCGGCCAGCATCAACGCCGTGACGATGATCGGGCCGATGAAGGCGAGATAGTTCAACAGGAAGGCCAAAGCCCCCCAGAAGATCGGGAAAGGCAGTCCGGCGAGCCAGGCGATCAGCATCGTCGCCAGGCCCATGCCCAGATTGATCAGCGTCACCAGACCAAAGTAGCGGGCGCAACGCGCCTCGATTTCCTGAAAGAACGAGCCGGCCGACTTGCGGGCGTCGCGACCCAGGCACAGCCTGAGCACGCGCGCCTTGAAATGGCGGCGGGTGGCCAGCCAGAAATAGATGGTGGCGATGAAGATCAGCATTCCGGCAGCGGCCGCCGAAGAGGAGGCTGCGATGTCGAGCAGCGGGCTGCCCTGCGCGACGGCCACCTCCTGGCCATCGCTCTTGCCGGTCAGGTCGGCTGTCGTCTTCCTGAAGTCCTCCAGGAAGGCGAAGACGCCGACGAGCTTGATCTTGAAAGCGGTCAACATCGCCGGAAACTGATCGCTCCAGGCAGCGACCGGCACCGCCAGCACCGCCAGCGACCCGAGCAGCAAACCGATGAACAGCATGACGACGATCGCCGCCGCCAGCAGTTGCGGCAGGCCGCGCCGCACCATCCAGTCCACGGGCGGGCCGAGCACGAGGCCGAAGATCACCCCTGCGGTCACCGGCAGCGCGATGACCTTGGTGATCGACAGCGCGGCCGTGGCCAGGATGACGAAGATGCCGATGATGGCGTAGCGCACGATGAGGTCGTGTTCGCGCGGCGTGACGTCGTCGTCGGCGGGGACTATGTCCGGCTCCGGCTCTTCCCGGTAACGCGGGAACGGCGTCCAGGCGGATGAGCTCGGCATGTCAGCGGGTCCTGCGCGCGGTGAGCGCCCCCCCGGCGCAACGGGACGAGAACCCGCTCCCAAGCCGAAAGTTCCGTTCGTGTCAGTGCGCCTCGTCCCAGTTGCCGGCCGCCCGCGCCTCGACCTGAAGCGGCACGCGCAGCCGCAGAGCCGGGTGGGGCGCCTCGACCATCACTCTGGTGATCACCGGCAGCGCCGCCTCGACCTCTTCCTCGGGCGCCTCGAAAACCAGTTCGTCGTGAACTTGCAGCAGCATGCGGACGTTGAGCTTCGCCGCCGCGAGCGCGTCCTCCATGCGGATCATCGCGCGCCGGATGATGTCGGCGGCCGAGCCCTGGATCGGCGCGTTGATCGCCTGGCGCTCGACGAAGGCGCGCTCGGACGGGTTCTTCGAGGCGACCGCCGGGAAATGGCAGACGCGGCCGAAGATCGTCGTGACATGGCCGTTGGCCCGCACGAACGTCTTGGTCTGGTCCATGTAGTCGCGGATGCCCGGGAAGCGCTCGAAATATTTCCGGATATAGGCTCCGGCCTCCTCGCGGCCGATGCCGAGCTGGTTGGCGAGTCCGAAGGCCGAGATGCCGTAGATGATGCCGAAATTGATCGCCTTCGCCCGCCTGCGGACATCGCTCGGCATGCCCGCCACGGGCACGCCGAACATCTCGGACGCCGTCATCGCGTGGATGTCGACGCCGTCGGCGAAAGCCTGCCGGAGCTGCGGAATTTCGGCGATATGCGCCAGCAGGCGCAGTTCGATCTGGCTGTAATCGGCCGAGATCAGCCTGAAGCCCTTTTCGGCGACGAAGGCGGTTCTGATCTTGCGGCCGGCTTCGGTCCGGATCGGGATGTTCTGCAGGTTCGGTTCCGAGG
>JAKFWE010000057.1 GCA_021732895.1 Allobosea sp.
GCGCCATGCGGCTGACTCTGATCTCGATCGCTATCTCGGTTTCCGCCCTGATCGTTTCGGAGTGGCTGGCGCATGTCGTCCGCCGGCGGATCGCGGCCGGATGAGCCCCGTCGTGGAGATCGCTGTGGAGCATCGGCTCGGCGCCTTCGAGCTCAACGCCCGCTTCGCGTCGGACGGCCGCCTGACGGCGTTGTTCGGACGATCCGGCGCCGGCAAGACCTCGTTGGTCGACATCATCGCCGGGCTGACGCGTCCGAGGCGCGGGCGCGTCGTCGTCGATGGGCAGGTGCTGGTCGACACCGCGCGCGACGTCTTCGAGCCCAGGCATCGACGCCGCATCGGCTATGTCTTTCAGGAATCGCGGCTGTTCCCGCATCTGAGCGTACGGCAGAATCTGCTGTTCGGCCGCTGGTTCTCGCCGCGCGAGGCCGGGACGACCAGCGACCTCGACGGCGTGCTGGACCTGCTCGGCATCGAGCATCTTCTGGCGCGCCGGCCCGGCGCCCTGTCGGGCGGCGAGAAGCAGCGGGTCGCCATCGGCCGCGCCCTGCTCTCGCGCCCGCGCCTGCTGCTGATGGACGAGCCGCTGGCTTCTCTCGATGCGGCGCGCAAGCAGGAAATCCTGCCCTATATCGAGCGCCTGCGCGACGAACTCGGCATCCCGATCGTCTATGTCTCGCACTCGGTCGCGGAGGTGGCGCGGCTCGCCACGACCCTCGTCACGCTCGCCGACGGCAAGGTCACGGCCTGCGGCCCGACGGCGGACGTGCTGTCGCGGCTCGACGTCGCGGGACTGTCGGGCGCGGCGGAGGCCGGTTCGCTGTTCGAGGCGCAGGTCATCGGGCACGACGAAGCCTATGGTCTCACCGCGCTCGCGACACGCGCCGGCGTGCTCCAGGTCGCGCGCAGCCCCCTGTCGCCGGGCGCGCGGGTGCGGGTGCGCATCCTCGCCAGCGACGTGCTGATCAGCCTGTCGGCGCCCGCCGGCGTCAGCGCACTGAACGTCCTGCCGGGAACGATCGTCGAGATCGGCCCCCGGCGCGACAGCGGAGCCGTCGAGGTTCTGATCGACTGCGGCGGGCAGGGGCTGATCGCGAGGCTGACGGCCAAATCGGTCGACATGCTCGGCCTCGCGCCCGGCAGCGCCATCCACGCCGTGATCAAGAGCGTCTCGATCGGCGCGTCCTGAGCGGACGACGATAACAGGCTACGCGCGGCTCGGCCGCGCCGTTCACCGAAACGACCAGCAAGGTGGCTCATGTCCGGTCCGTCCCCGTCACGCCCCGCCCGGATCAGCCTTCGGGTCGATCTCGCGCCGTCGCGCCGGCTCGGGCCGGGCAAGGTCGCGCTGCTCGAGGCGGTCGAGGCGACGGGGTCGATCTCCGGCGCCGGCCGGGCGATGAAGATGTCGTACCGCCGCGCCTGGCTCCTGATCGACGATCTCAACCGGATGTTTCGCCTTCCTGTGGTCGAGGCTTCGACGGGCGGCGCGCGGGGCGGCGGCGCCCGCCTCACCGCGACGGGTCGTGCGGTGGTGGCCCATTACCGCGCAATCGAGAGCAAGGCCATGGGGGCGTCGTCGCTGCATGTCGAAGCGATTCGCGACCTGGCGAACGATCCGTCGTCGGACGCATGAGCCGCGACCGCGGCGCTCCGGCAAGCGCGACCGGGCCGGGTCCGTCGCAATCTGGCCGTCATGACGCCGGTCGATCAACTCTTCTTGTGCTTGCTGGCGCCGGCTGCGCCGCTGTTATAACGCTCTTGCATTGCAATATCGCGGGGTTCGGGCACGACCTGACGAGGTCCCGGAACAGCCGAAGCTTTGCGGATGGAGGCGAGGCATGAAGGTGATACTGGCGCAACCCCGCGGGTTCTGTGCGGGCGTCGTTCGCGCCATCGAAATCGTCGAGCGAGCGGTGGCGACGCATTCTTCGCCGGTCTACGTTCGCCACGAGATCGTCCACAACCGGCATGTCGTCGATGAGCTGAAGGCCAAGGGTGCGCGTTTCGTCCGCGAGCTCGACGAGGTGCCGGACGGAGCGATCACGGTTTTCAGCGCCCACGGCGTTGCGCGCTCGGTGCAGGAAGAGGCGAGGACGCGCGGTCTGGCGACATTCGACGCGACCTGCCCTTTGGTGAAGAAGGTTCATAAGGAAGGCGATCGCTATGTCCGCCAGGGGCGGGCGCTGGTGCTGATAGGTCATGCCGGCCACCCCGAGGTGGAGGGCACGATCGGTCAGATCGATGGTCCGGTCCATCTCGTGCAGACCGCGGCCGATGTCGATGCGCTGTCGCTGTCGCCGGACACGCCGATCGCCTATGTGACGCAGACGACGCTGAGCGTGGACGACACCCGCCACATCATCGACAGGTTGCGGGCGCGCTATCCGGACGTTGCCGGCCCCGACACGCGCGACATCTGTTACGCCACCCAGAATCGGCAGACCGCCGTGCGCGATCTGTGCCTGATGGTCGATGTTCTCCTGGTGGTGGGCGCGCGCAACAGTTCGAACTCGAACAGGCTGCGCGAGATCGGCGAGGAGCTCGGGGTGCCGAGCTTCCTGATCGCCGATGCCGGGGAACTGGATTTCGACTGGCTTCGCAACGCCGGCGCGATCGGATTGACTGCGGGCGCCTCGGCGCCGGAAGTGCTCGTGCAGGGCGTGATCGACAGGCTCCGCGAGCATGGCCCTGTCGATGTTTCGACGCTGGACGGCGTCGAGGAGAGCGTCCATTTCAATTTGCCTTCGGAACTGCTCGCGCCCGCCAACTGAGGCGCGTCGCGGTTTCCGTCGCCGCCGAGAGGTCAGAACATGGGAATTCCCGTCAGCCAGATGGTGCGCATCGGCGCCTATATCGCGCGACAGCACCTAGTCGGCAGTAAGCGCTATCCGCTCGTGCTGATGCTGGAGCCGCTCTTCCGCTGCAATCTCGCCTGCGCCGGCTGCGGCAAGATCGACTATCCCGACGAGATCCTGAACAAGCGCATCTCGGTCGATGACGCGCTCGGCGCGATCGACGAATGTGGCGCGCCGGTCGTGGTGATCGCCGGCGCGCCACATTCGTC
>JAKFWE010000344.1 GCA_021732895.1 Allobosea sp.
CAGGGCGAGCGCGAGGCTGGACTTGCCTGCCCCCGAAGGCCCGCGGATCAGGACGCCGGCCTCGCCGATGACGATGGTGCTGGCATGGATGGCGCCGGGCGCGCCCGCTCGCGGCGTCATTCGTCAGGTCGCCGGCGTCGCGGCGGGCAGCCGCACCACGAAGCGTGCGCCGAGCCTGGCCCGTTCCTCGTCCCGGTTCGGCGGACCGAAGCGGTTCTCGGCCCGGATCGTGCCGCGATGCGCCTCGATGATCTGGCGCGAGATCGACAGCCCCAGGCCTGAATTCTGGCCGAAGCCCTCGTTGGGCCGGTCGGTGTAGAAGCGCTCGAAAATCCGTTCAAGCGCATGCGGCTCGATGCCCGGCCCGTCATCCTCGATGCCGACCACGATGTCGGCGCCGTCCCGCGCGAGCAGGACCCGCACGGGCTTGTCCGGCGGCGAAAAAGAGCGGGCGTTGTCGATCAGGTTGACCATCACCTGTCCGAGCCTGGAATCGTGGCCCATCACGGTGAAGCCGTCGCGGCCGCCTGCGCGCTCGCCGCGCCGCTCCGGCATGAACGCGATCAGGGGCTGCCCGTCGCGGCGGGTCTCGTTCTGGGCCGCGATCACCGTCGTCAGCACCTGCCCCAGATCGACCGGCGAGGCCTCGTCGCGCGCCAGCTCGGCGTCGAGCCGCGAGGCGTCGGAGATATCGGAGATCAGCCGGTCGAGCCGGCGCACGTCGTGCTGGATCACCGCGAGCAGGCGGCCGCGCGCCTCTTCCGATTTTGCGCGCGGCAGCGTCTCGACGGCGCTGCGCAGCGAGGTCAGCGGGTTCTTCAGCTCGTGGGCGACGTCGGCGGCGAAGCTCTCGATCGCCTCGATGCGGCTGTAGAGCGCCCGCGTCATGTCGCGTAGCGAACCGGACAGATGGCCGATCTCGTCGTGCCGGCTGGCGAAATCCGGGATCTCCTCGCGCGATTTGACGCCCTTGCGCACGCGCTGCGCCGCATCGGCCAGCTTGCGGATCGGCTCGGCGATCGTGCCGGCCAGCAGCACCGAGAGCACGATCATCACGCCGGCCGCGACCGCGAAGACCTGGAAGATCGCGTAGCGCTCGCCCGCGATGACGCCGTCGATGTCGCCGCCTTGCGTCGAGAGCAGCAGCGCGCCGCGCACCGCCCGGAAGCGCTGCACCGGCACGGCGACGGAAACGATGGTCTGGCCGCGCGTGTTGACCCGCACGACGCTGGCGGGAATCCCGTTCAGCGCCCGCGCCACCTCGGTGTAGGACTTGCCGTTGGCGTTGGCGAAGTCGTCATAGGCCGGCAGATCGGCCCGGCCGAGGCGGCTTCGCAGCAGGTTCCAGGTGCGCTCGAGCAAGGGCGGCTCGTCGGCTTCCCCGACCCTCGGCAGGTCGAGCCGGAGCACGTCGCCGCGCGAATAGAGATTGCGCGAATCCAGCGTCAGGAAGCCGTCCTTGTCGTAGACCCGCGCCCGCGTCTTGGTCGGCGTCACCAGCCGGCGCAGCAGCGGCGCGACCTTCTCGGGGTTGATCGAGAAATCGAGCGGATCCTCCGCGATGGCCCCGCTCTCGCCGGCCTGCAGCTCGAGCAGCTTGTCGGGGTCGATGGTGATCGCGTCGGTCTCCACCGTCGCCGAGGCGGCGATGGCGCCGGCGATGATCTCGCCCTGCGTCAGCAGGCTCTGCACGCGGGCCTCGATCAGCCCCTCGCGGAACTGGTTGAGATAGAGAAAGCCGAGCAGCAGCGCGACCAGCCCGGCGAGATTGAGCACGACGATGCGGCGCGTCAGGCTGGAGGCGGCGCGAGCCGAGACCGCCCGCAGCGTGCGGCGTCCGAACACGGCGAGGCGCTTGCGCCATTGCGGCGTCGTGGCGATGTGGCGAGCCGCCGCCCTGCTGTCGTCCCCGATCGTCGCCATGGCCTGCCGCGGTCTCTCCCGTCATTGCGAGCGAAGCGAAGCAATCCAGGGCTGTCGCGCTCTACGTTTTGTGGATCGCTTCGTTGACGCTCGCAATTAAGGCCGACTCACCCTTCCTTGAAGCGGTAGCCGACGCCGTAGAGCGTCTCGATCATGTCGAAGTCGACGTCGACCTGGTTGAACTTCTTGCGCAGCCGCTTGATGTGGCTGTCGATGGTCCGGTCGTCGACATAGACCTCGTCGTCATAGGCGGCGTCCATCAGGGCGTTGCGGCTCTTGACCACGCCCGGCCGCTGCGCCAGCGACTGCAGGATCAGGAATTCCGTCACGGTCAGCGTCACCGGCTCGCCTTTCCAGGTGCAGGTGTGGCGCTCCGGATCCATCCGCAGCAGGCCGCGCTCCAGCGCCTTGGCGTCTTCGGTGCGGGCCGGCGCGCCAGAGTCCTTGGCGCCGGCGCGGCGCAGGATCGCCTTGACGCGCTCGACCAGCAGGCGCTGCGAGAACGGCTTCCGGATGAAGTCGTCGGCCCCCATCTTGAGGCCGAAGAGTTCGTCGATCTCCTCGTCCTTCGAGGTCAGGAAGATCACCGGCAGGTCGGATTTCTGGCGCAGGCGGCGCAGCAGCTCCATCCCGTCCATGCGCGGCATCTTGATGTCGAAGATCGCGAGGTCCGGCGGGTTCTGCTTCAGCCCGTCCAGCGCCGAGGCCCCGTCCGTGTAGGTGAGGATGCGGTAGCCCTCGGCTTCGAGCGCGATCGACACCGATGTCAGGATGTTGCGGTCGTCGTCGACCAGCGCAATGGTTGGCATGGGATTATGTCTCTGGGCCGTGTTGCAATAAGACTGGTCCCCTCTCGCGGGAGAGCGGCTAAAGCGTGGCCGCAATCTAGCGACGGCGCGGCGATTTGCCTACGCCATCGGCCGAAAAAGACCTGAACCGGGCGAGAATTCGATGGAGCGAGACCTTTCCGGGCGCGATGGCGGCGGCGGGCCGGCTGAAAAAAGCCCGATCCGACCGACCGACGCCGCCGCCCGCGCCCTTGCGCGCGGCCTCGTCCGCGGCGCCCGCTTCGGGGCCCTGGCGACGCTCGGTCGCGATGGCCACCCTTCCGCCAGCCTGACGAGTCTGGCGACCGACT
>JAKFWE010000343.1 GCA_021732895.1 Allobosea sp.
CGCCGACGGCCGTGACCATCAGCGTGCCGAGGCTGGCGAGCCCGGCGGGGAGCCGCGCGATCACGCTGAACCAGAGCGCATAGGCCAGCGCCTGCGCGCCGAGAATGTGGAAGGCCAGCGCGGCCAGCGTGCGCGGCTGCAGGGGCTTGAATACGGGCCAGCCCTCGAAGACCAGCATGCCGACCCCGCCGAACGCGCCGCCGACGATGAGCTGCCAGGCGGCGACCGTCAGCGCCGGCGCGGCGACCGGCCAGCGCTTGGTCACGATCGTGCCCAGCGCCCAGCTCAGGCTCGCGATCAGGGCGAGCACGAGACCGAAGGACAGGCCACCGCCCGCGATCAGCGGGGCGCCGAGCGCCAGCAGCCCCGCCGCGCCGAGCCCCAGCCCGAGCAGGCGGCGGCCGTCGATCGGCTCGCCGAGCAGCGGCCTCGCCAGCAGCGTCGCCCAGATCGGCATGGTGAAGGTCAGGATCGCGGCGCGCGACGTCGGCGCCGTCAACTGCGCGAAGGCGAGCAGCACGTTGAACGCGGCGATCGACAGGATGCCGGCGACGACGAGGCGCGGCCACTGCGCCGGAGCCACCCGCAGCGGGCGCCCGCTGGCCAGCGCGACCGCGACAAGCGTCAAGCCAGCGAAGGACATGCCGCTGGCGCGCAGCGTCCACGGCGCGATCTCGTCGAGCGAAATGCGCACCGCCGGCCAGTTGAAACCCCAGAGCAGCCCGAGAAGCGGCACGAGCAGGAGCGCGCGGGCATCGCCCTTCGGCATCAGATCGCGACGCTTTCCACGCCGCACCACTCGGCCACGAACAGCGCCATCGCCCCGGTGATGCGCTTGAGGGAGGCGAGGCTGACGCGCTCGTCGAAGGCGTGGATGTTTTCCGATTTCGGCCCGTAGCACAGGGCCGGAACCCGGTCGTAGAGCGCGTGGACGCGCGCATCGAGATAGCCCGCCGTCATGAAGCTCTTCAGCGCTGAGCCGATGGCGGCCTGATGCGCCCGCCCGAGCACGGCCTCCGCCTCGCTGCCGGGCTCCAGCACGTAGCCTTCCGAGAAGAACCCGTTGAAGGTCACGCTGGGCGGGCTGTTGGCGAGGAAGCGGTCCTGCCGCGCCAGCGCCGAGACGCAGTCCTCGATCCGCCGCGCCATCGCCTCGGCGCCGACGCCCGGATAGAGCCCGATGCGGCAGTCGATCCGGCACCAGCACGGGACCGAGGAGGCCCAGTCGCCGCCCGCGATCCTGCCGATGTTGAGGTTGATCGGATGCGCCTCGTTTTCGAAATGCTCGCGCCCGGCCTTCTCGGCGTTGAGCTCCGCCTCCAGCGCCCTGAGCGCGGCGATGACGCGGTAGGCGGCGTCGATCGCGTTCGCCCCCGCGCCCATCTCGCGCACATGCACGGGCACGCCGCGCATCTCGACCTGGAACCAGAGCACCCCGACATTGGCGCGCACCAGCATCTCCTCCTCGGGTTCCGGAATGAGCACCGCATCGGCGCGATAGCCGCGCAGATGCGTCATCAGCGCGCCGTTGCCGGTCGACTCCTCCTCGACCACGGATTCGACATAGACCGTCGCCGCCGGCTGAAGGCCGATGCGCCTGAGCGCGTCGAGACAGGCGAGGTTGGCGGCCCCGCCCGCCTTCATGTCGGCCCCGCCGCGGCCGTAGAGCCAGTCGCCCTTGATCACCGGATCGAACGGCGCATGCGTCCACTGATCGGCCGGGCCGGTCGGCACCACGTCGACATGCGCCTGCAGGATCAGCGAGCGGCCGGTCTCGGCGCGCGGATGATGGCAGCCGACGACGATCGGCGCGTCCGAATGCGCCTCCGAGAAGGGCCCGCCGCCGGGATGCGCGCCGATCAGCGCCCGGTCCATGGCGAAACGGTCCATGGCGAAGCCGCGCCGGCGCAGCGCCCGGAAGACGAAATCCTGGCAGGCATGCTCCTGCCCGCGCAGCGAGGGAAAGCGGATCAGGTCCTGCGTGAAGGCGATCTGCTCGGCGAAGCCGGCTTCGACGGAGGCGAGAATGTCGTCGCGCAAGGCGAGGTCGAGAGGCATGGGCGGGGCTCCGGATAATGACAATCTTGCATGGACCTAGAAGACGGGCCATATATGGCCCAGTTCCAACGCCGTTCTCGCGCCAGAGTCTATCGGGACCGCAGCGTCGATGTTCACGATCGTGTTCTTCAAGACAAGATCGGAGAACGTACCGGTCCTAAGCTGGTTACGGAGTTTGCCAAAGGAGGACAGGGCCGTCATCGGGGAGGATTTGCGAGTGGCGCAGGAGGGTTTTCCGCTCGGGATGCCGCTGTGCCGACCGCTCGGCAAAGGGTTGTTCGAAGTCCGTAGCAGCCTGCCAAGCCGAACGGAGGCGCGTCTGATCTTCTTTCAGGACGGCAAAGACCTCATCGTTGTCGAGGGCTTCATCAAGAAGACACGGGCGACCCCGAACGCCGTGATCGCCCTATCGATCAAGCGGAAGAACGACTATCTCGCGGCGAAGAACCCAGAGTGAACGCAGATGACCACGAACAACCCGCACAGGGGTCCGACTCTGGACGACTTCCTCGCGGAAGAGGGTATTCGGGATGAGGTCACGTCCGCTGCGGCCAAGCGGGTGATCGCCTGGCAGCTTCTGGAGGCAATGCGCGAAGGCAAGATCAGCAGGACCGACATGGCCGCCAGAATGGCGACCAGCCGGCGGCAGCTGAGTCGCGTGCTCAATCCCGACGACGGCAATGTCACCCTCGACACGCTTCAACGCGCGGCCAAGGCGGTCGGGCGCGGAATTAGGTTGGAGCTCGTCTGACGCCGGGAGCCATGCCGTATCCAGCGAGGCTGGACGGCGCGACGACGCATGCGGCTGTTCGGCCCACGCTCACCGCCCGAACCGCCCCGCCCCCGGCACGGCCGCCAGCAATTGCCGCGTATAGGCGTGCTGCGGATCGGCGAACAAGGCGGCCGTCGGCCCGGTCTCGACGATCGCGCCGTGCTGCATCACCGCGATCCGGTCGCAAATCTGCGCCGCGACGCGCAGATCGTGGGTAACGAACAGGATGG
>JAKFWE010000516.1 GCA_021732895.1 Allobosea sp.
GCGCAACGATCAAGAACAGAGTTCCGGCTTTTCGGCCCCCCTCCCTGACCCTTCCCCACCGAAGTCGGATGTTTCCGACTTCGGCAATGCATGGGCCATGGCGGCGAAAGCCGACATGGCTGAAGCGGGGGGAAGGGGACGCGCCTGGTCTTCAGGCGAGCGCCCTGCGCCCTCGCAGCTGCGCTTGCCTTCGCCACCGCTCGCGTCGAATGTCGCCGCGCGGGCCATGAGGGACGAATGTCGATGCTGACGATCTGGGGGCGCCTGAGCTCCATCAACGTGCAGAAGGCGGTCTGGGCCGCCGGCGAGGTCGGCCAGCCTTTCGAGCGGATCGATATCGGCGGCGCCTTCGGCGGCAATCGCGAGCCGGCCTATCTGGCCAAGAATCCCAACGGCCAGATCCCGACGCTCGAGGATGGCGAGCTGTGCATCTGGGAATCCAACAGCATCGTGCGCTATCTCGCGGCGCGCTACGGCGCCGGCTGGATCTGGGACGAGGATCCGGCGGTGCGCGCCGAGGCCGACCGCTGGATGGACTGGATGCTCGCCGAGTTGCAGCCGGCGCTGACGCCAGCCTTCTGGGTGCTGATCCGCAAGGCGGCCGATCGCTATTCCCCAGCCGAGCTGGCGGCCTCGATCGCCAAAACCGAGGCCAAGCTCGATATTCTCGACGCTCATCTGGCGACGCGCAGCTTTCTCGCCGGCGAGCGCTTCGGCATGGCCGACATCACCGTCGCGCCCGGCGCGCATCGCTGGCTCAACATGCCGGTCGAGCGGGCGCCGCGACCGCATCTGCAGCGCTGGTTCGAGACGGTGTCGGCAAGGCCCGCCGCCAAGGTCGCGCTGCTGCTGCCGATCGCGTGAGGTCGATGACGCGGCCTTGATCCGGCCGCGAAGCCGGGCATGATGCGGATCATGAACCTCCAGGGATCGATCCTCGTCGCGCTCGGCCTGTCGCTCGCCTCGCCGGCTGCGGCGCAGACGCGCCCATCCGCCCCTGTGCAAAGCCCCACGCTGGCGGCGGACCGCACCCAGATCATCGCCTGCCTGCGCGACGCCGGCCCGGCGGCCGCCGCGTCCTGCATCGGCCTCGTCGCTGTCGCCTGCGTGCGCACGGCCGCCGCCAACCCGCGCGGCGCGGAGTTCAGCTGCGCGCGGCGCGAGGAGGCGGTCTGGCGCGAGCGGCTCGGGCAGGTGGTGCAGATGGTCGGGCGCAATCTCGATTCAGGCCGGCGTGCGCGCCTCGCCTCGCTGCATCTGGCCTGGGAGGGCTATGTCGCGCAGAAATGCGCCTTCTACGGCTCCACGCAGCGCGATGGCCTCCAGGTCGGCCGGCAGGCCGGTTGCGAACTGCGCGAGGTCGCCGAGCGCACGCTGGAGCTGACGCGCTCCCTGCCGCAGCAGCCGAGCGGCCGGGCCCCGCAGGCGCCGCCGCGAATCATCCGCTGACAGCCGGCGAGCGTTGGCCCGGCTTCGGCTTTCCGGCCAGACGGCTCCGATGATCCGATTGCGAGCCCGCCATGTTCTTCACCCTGTCCAAGCTCGGCTGGTTCCTGTTCTCGCCGGTCAATCTGCTGATCCTGCTGGCGGGGCTGGCGGCGCTGCTGGCCTTCACGCGACTGGCGCGGTTCGGCCGGTGGCTCGGCGTTTTCACCATGCTCGGCCTCGCCCTGCTCGCCTTCAGCCCGCTGCCGCGCATCGCCGTGCGGCCGCTGGAGGATCGTTTCCCGCAGCAGGAGGCGGCCAGGGGACCGGTGCATGGCGTCGTTGTGCTGGGTGGGGCGATCGGCGTCGCGCGCAACGACATCGTGCTGAACTACGCCGCCGCGCGGATGACCAAGGCGGTGGAGCTCGCCCGGTTGCACCCGTCCGCCACGCTGGTCTTCACCGGCGGCGGGGCCAACCTGCTCTCGCCGGTGATCGCGACCGAGGCCGACGGCGCGCGCCTGCTGTTCGAGGCGCTGGGCCTGCCGCCCGGCCGCATCGTTCTGGAGGACAGGTCGCGCAACACCCGCGAGAACGCGACCTTCACGCGCGCGCTGGTCGCGCCGAAGCCGGGCGAGCGCTGGCTTCTGGTGACCTCGGCCTGGCACATGCCGCGCGCCATCGGCGTGTTCCGCAAGGCCGGGTTCATGGTCGAGGCGTTTCCGGTCGATTATCTCTCCGAGGGCGAACCCGAGGATTTCGCGAGGCCCTACGCCAAGGCCGCGCGGGGGCTGACGATCGCCGATGACGGGCTGAAGGAATGGGCCGGGCTGCTGGCCTATTATGTGGCGGGCTATACCGACGCGCTGTTTCCGGCGCCTTGAGCCGCTTCCGGAGCCGGCCTGGAGCCGTCGCCGCGCGTCACTCGCTGCTCGGCGCCATCAGCCGGTAGACGCCGCGGAAATCCTCCGGATCGACCGGCCGGCCCTTGCGGGTGATGACGAGGCGGCCCTCCTGCGCGAGGCGCACCGCGACGCGCCGGATCGGCTGCATCAGCGGGCCCCAACCGTCGGGGTGGTCGCCGCCGACGCGGCGCGCTGCTTCCGAGGGGCAGATCGTCTTGCCCTGTCCGCGCTCGGAAACGAGGCTGAGGATGGCGGCTTCGAGCTGGTCGTGATCGGCTGTCATGGCCCCAAGAGCCGGCGCCGGCCGGATTCGTCAAGTCTGCCGGTCCGGCCGGAACACGCGAGAGGAATCGGAGGCGAACTGCCGCCGCCACATCACCGTCAGCACCGCGAGCGTGGCGGCGAGAAACATCCACGGGCTCAGAAACCAGCCGAGATAGGCCAGCGCGAAGAAGAAGGCGCGCTGGCCGCGGTTGAAATGCCGGCCGGCGGCGATGTTCATCGCGATGGTTTCGGCGACGGCCGTCTTCGTCGCCTCGTCTTCCTGGAGTTTCGCCGAGGGAATCGCGCCGAGCAGGATCGCGCAATAGTTGAACAGCCGGTAGCTCCAGGCGAACTTGAAGAAGGCGTAGGCGAAGATCACCGTCAGCCCGATCACCTTCATCTCCCAGGCCGCGCGCGTGATCGAGGTGGCGAAGGGCAGGTCGTCGAAAATCTGCGCCA
>JAKFWE010000249.1 GCA_021732895.1 Allobosea sp.
GGTGTAATCGACCCGCGCCTTGCCGGCGGCACCACGACGGTGATCTGCTTCGCCTCGCAGTTGCGCGGCCAGTCGCTCAAGACAGCCGTCGAGGATTATCGCGTCGCCGCCGGCAAGGCGCGGGTCGATTACACCTTCCACCTGACGATCAGCGACCCGACCGACACAGTTCTGCAGGACGAGCTGCCGGGACTGATCGAGAGCGGCTGCCGCTCGGTGAAGGTGTTCATGACCTATGACGGCATCGGCCTCGACGACGCCCAATTGATCCGGACGCTGGCCGCCGCCCGCAAGGCCGGCGCGCTGGTCTGCGTGCATGCCGAGCACCATGCGCTGATCGCCTATCTCAGCGAGAGGCTGGTCGCGGCCGGGCTGACGGCGCCGAAATACCACGCCTGGGCCAAGCCCACCGTGGTCGAGCGCGAGGCGATCTCGCGCATCGTCGCCATCGCCGAAGTGCTCGATGCGCCGATCCAGATCTTTCACGTCTCGGGTCCCGAGCCAGCGGAAGAGATCGCGCGCGCCCAGGCCCGCGGCCTCAAGGTCTGGGGCGAAACCTGCCCGCAATACCTCACCATCACCGCAAAGGACCTCGACCGCCCGGGCTTCGAGGGCGCGAAGTTCATGTTCGGGCCGGCGCCGCGCGGCCCGGCCGAGGCGGAGGGGCTGTGGAAGGCGATCAACGCCGGCACGATCGGCGTGATCTCCTCCGACCATGCGCCGACCCGCTTCGACGATCCGCGCGGCAAGAAGGTCGCCGGCGAGAACGGGCCCTTCAACAAGGTGCCCAACGGCATTCCGGGCCTCGCCGCCCGGCTGCCGCTGATCTTCCATGAGGGGGTCGGCAAGGGACATATCGGCCTGTCGAAATTCGTCGATCTCGTCGCCACCCGCCCCGCCAAGCTCTACGGCCTTTATCCGAAGAAGGGCACGATCGCGGTCGGCGCGGATGCCGATCTCGTTCTGTTCGACCCCGCCGCGCGGCAGACCCTGACCAATGCCGGCCAGCATCATGGCGGCGACTACACGCCTTATGAGGGGCGCGAGGTCACCGGCAAGGTCGTGGCGACCTATCTGCGCGGCGCCTGCGTCTTCGCGGGCGACGAGGTCGTCGGCCCGGTCGGCGGCGGCGCCTTCGTGCCGCGCGCGCCCTATCCCGAAATCGCGCCGCGCGGCGTGTTCCCGATCCCCTTCGACCCGGTCACCGGCACGGTGCTCGAGAAGGCCGGCCCGCGCGCCGCCCACTGACCCGGAAGTCCATCCACATCCCAAGGAACGGAGACGACCCATGGCCCCAAAACTGTCCCGCCGCAGCCTCCTCGCCGGATCCGCCGCCGCCGCGGTCACCGGCTTCCCGAACGTGCTGCGGGCCCAGACCCGCGAAATCTTCATCGGCGGCCCGGCCTCGCCCGGCCTGACCGACGTGCTCTTCCCGCTGATCGAGAAGAAGCACAACATGAAGATCCTCTTCGAGGGCACCAACTCGCTGATCAATCTCGAGAAGATCCGCAACAACAAGGCTCGTCCCACCATGACGGTGACGATGATGGACGATCCCGTACTGGTGCTCGCCCAGCGCGAGAAGCTGATCGAGAAGCTGCCTGCGGACGTCGCCAACCTCGCCCAGCTCTCCGCCGACGCCAAGCCCAACGAGGCGATGTGGGCGAACTGGTGCCAGCCGATGTGCTCCGCCTCCCACAACACCAAGAGCGTGCCCGGCGGCGTCGCGAGCTATGCCGATTTCTGGGACAAGAAATACCGCGACGGGCTGATCCTGATCTCGATGCGCATCACGCAAGCCGTGGCGCCGCTGCTTGCCGCGACGCAACTCGCCACCGGCAAGCCGCTGGCCGAGTGCCTGAAGCTCGCCGATGAGGGCTTCGGCAAGCTCAAGGAGCTGAAGCCGAACATCCTGCAGGTCTCGACCAACGCGCCCCAGGCCCAGCAACTGCTCGAGACCGGCGAGTGCTCGGCCTATCTCGCGCCGGATTCGCGCACGACCCTGTTCCGCAAGGCCGCCGGCGCGCCGATCGACCAGTCCTATCCGAAGGAAGGCGTCATCGCGATGCCCGCCGGCGTCGCCCTCGTCGCCAACGGCCCGAACAAGGACCTCGGCGTCACCTTCATCAACGAGCTGCTCAGCGCCGAGACACAGGCGACGGTGGCCAAGGCCTTCTTCTCCAAGCCGACCAACACCGCCACCAAGCTGCCCGAGGGCCTGACCTTCCCGGAGATGGTCGTGCTCGACTGGGAGTATTTCGCCGACAACCGCAACCGCTGGATCGAGCGCTTCGAGCGCGAGGTCGCGGCGCGATGACGGCCGTCGCGTCGGCAGCGGCGGCCCCCGCCCCCGAGGCCGCCGCCGCTCATGTCGAGATCCGGCGGCTCGGCAAGCGCTTCGGCGCCAACACCGTGCTGCAGGATCTCGGCCTCTCGGTCGGGCAGGGGGAATTCGTCTCCCTGCTCGGCCCCTCCGGCTGCGGCAAGACCACGCTGCTGCGGCTGATCGCCGGGTTTATGCTGCCGGATTTCGGCTCGATCATGATCGGCGGCCGCGACCTGACGCGCACTCCGCCGCACAAGCGCAATGTCGGCGTCGTCTTCCAGAACTACGCGCTGTTTCCGCATCTGA
Source organism: Allobosea sp. (assembly GCA_021732895.1). Lineage (GTDB taxonomy): Bacteria > Pseudomonadota > Alphaproteobacteria > Rhizobiales > Beijerinckiaceae > Allobosea. Next base: position 2,633 of record JAKFWE010000249.1, read on the forward strand.
CGGTGGCCGAGAATGTCGGCTTCGGCCTGCGCAACCGCAAGCACGACGCGACCGAGCTGAAGCGCCGCGTCGCGGAGGCCCTCGCCCTGGTGCGCATGCAGGATTTCGCCGGCCGCTCCGTCACCGCGCTCTCGGGCGGCCAGCAGCAGCGCATCGCGGTCGCTCGCGCCATCGCCGTCGAACCCGCCATCCTTCTGCTGGACGAGCCTTTCTCGGCGCTCGACCGCAAGCTGCGCGAGACGATGCAGATCGAGCTGCGCCATATCCTGCGCGATCTCGGCGTCACCTCGATCTTCGTGACCCATGACCAGGACGAGGCCTTGGTCATGAGCGACCGGATCGCCGTGATGAACCAGGGCCGGATCGAGCATTTCGGCGCGCCCAACGAGATCTACACCGAGCCCAAGACCC
>JAKFWE010000291.1 GCA_021732895.1 Allobosea sp.
GCTCAGCGTGCCGCCGCTATAGGGCGCGAAGCCGAAGCCGATTATCGAGCCGACATCGGCCTCGCGCGGATCGGTGACGACGCTCTCCTCGTAGGTGCGCGCCGCCTCGAGCGCCTGAGTCACCAGCAGGCGATGCTGCAGCTCCTGCATGTCGATCAGTTCCGGCTCCAGCCGGTTCTTCGTCAGCTGAGCGAGGCCGGGCCATAGGCGCTTGGGGCCAGCTTCCGGATAGTCGTAGAAGCCCTTCTTGTTCTTCCGGCCGAGGCGGCCATGCTTTTCGACCATGTCGGTGAGCAGCTTCTCCTGCGCCGGATCGACTGACCCCTCGCCGAGCTGGACCTTGGTCGCCTTGAGCACCTTGAAGGCGAGATCGACCGCGACCTCGTCGTTCAGCGAGAGCGGGCCGACCGGCATGCCGGCCTGCTTGCCGGCGGCCTCGATCATCGCCGGCGGCACGCCTTCCATCAGCATCAGGTGGCCCTCGCGGATGTAGTTGCCGACGCAGCGATTCGCGTAGAAGCCGCGCGTGTCGTTGACGACGATCGGCGTCTTCTTGATTGCCCGCACGAAATCCAGCGCCATGGCGAGCGCGACCTTGCCGGTCTTCTTGGCCATGATGATCTCGACCAGCAGCATCTTCTCGACGGGCGAGAAGAAATGCACGCCGATGAAGTTCTTCGGCCGCTGCGAATGCTCGGCGAGCCCGGTGATCGGCAGGGTGGAGGTGTTGGAGCCGAAAATGGTCTTTGGCCCGACGGCGGCCTCGACCTTCGCGATAACCTCGGCCTTGACCTTCGGATCCTCGAACACCGCCTCGACGATCAGGTCGCAGCCCTTGAGCGCGGCGTAGTCGGCGGTCGCCGTGATGCGGCCGAGCAGCGCGTCGCGGTCGGCGGTCTTGGCGCGGCCCTTCATGATCTGGTCGGAGACCAGCTTGTGGGAGTAGGCCTTGCCCTTGTCTGCGGCCTCCTGGTCGCGATCGACCAGCACGACCTCGAGCCCGTTCTGCGCCGAGACATAGGCGATGCCTGCGCCCATGAAGCCCGCGCCGACGATTCCGACCTTCTTCAGCTTGCTCGCCGGCACATCGGCCGGCCGCCGCGCGCCCTTGTTGAGCTCCTGCATCGAGACGAAGAGCGAGCGGATCATCGAGGCCGCCTCCTTCGTCCGCAGGATCATCGCGAAATAGCGGCTCTCGACCTTGAGGCCGAGATCGATCGGCAGTTGCAGCCCCTCATAGACGGCCGACAGGATGGCGCGGGCCGCCGGGTAGTTGTCGTTGGTCTCGCGGCGGTAGATCGCGTTGGCGGGGGGCCAGATCTGCATGCCCGCCGGCGAGTAGACCTTGTTGGAGGGCAGCTTGAAGCCCTTATGGTCCCAGGGCGCGGTCGCCGTCGGGTTGGCCTTGAGCCAGTCCTTGGCGTTCTGGACGATGTCGGCGCGGGGCGCGACGGCATGGACGAGGCCGCTGTTGCGCGCCGGCAGCGCCTTCACCTGCTCGCCCTTGAACATCATCTGGAGCGCGTCGCCGGTCTGCATCAGCCGCGCCACGCGCTGCGTGCCGCCGGCGCCGGGGAACAGCCCGACCTTGATCTCGGGCAGGCCGACGCGGGTCGAGGCGTCGTCGGAGGCGACGCGGTACTGGCAGGCGAGCGCGAGTTCGAAGGCGCCGCCGAGGCAGACGCCATGGATCGCGGCGGCGAAGGGTTTCCCGCAGGTTTCGAGCTTGCGGTAGAGCAGCGAGAGCTTGCGGCTCTCGTCGAAGAAGGTCTGCATCGCGACCTGCTCGCCCTTCTCCTTCGACAACGAGACATAGATGTCGCGCAGGCCCTGCAGCATGGTCAGGTCTGCGCCGCCGGAAAAGGCCTCCTTGCCGGAGGTGATGACGCAACCCTTGATCGTCTCGTCGGACGCGACCTTGTCGATGACCTGATCGAGCTCGGCCATCAGCTCTGGCGTGATGACGTTCATCGAGCGGCCCGGCATGTCCCAGGTCGCGGTCGCGATGCCGTCGGCATCGGTCTCGAAGCGGAAATTGGCGAGGTTCATCGTCGTTCTCCTCAAACCCGTTCGATGATGGTGGCGACGCCCATTCCGGCGGCGACGCAGAGCGTCACCAGCGCCGTGGTCTTGTTCGTCCGCTCCAGCTCGTCGAGCACGGTGCCGAGGATCATCGCGCCGGTCGCGCCGAGCGGATGACCCATGGCGATCGCGCCGCCATTGACGTTCAAAATCTCGTCATCGATGTCGAAAGCCTGCTGGAAGCGCAGCACCACCGAGGAAAACGCCTCGTTCAGCTCGAACAGGTCGATGTCCTTCGTCGTCATGCCGGCCTTCTTCAGCACGAGTTCGGTGACGTCGACCGGGCCGGTCAGCATCAGCGCGAGATCGGAGCCGACCGTGGCGAAAGCCTTGATCCGGGCGCGGGGCTTGAGGCCCGCAGCTTTCCCGCCCTTCTTCGAGCCGACGAGCACCGCCGCCGCGCCATCGACGATGCCGGACGAATTGCCGGCATGATGGACATGGTTGACGAACTCGACGTCGGGATGGGCTGCGGTCGCGACCGCGTCGAACCCGCCCATCTCGCCCATCTGGACGAAGGAGGCCTTCAGCGCGGCCAGCGCCTGCATGTCGGTGCCCGGCCGGATCGTCTCGTCTTTGTCGAGAATGATCAGCCCGTTGACGTCGGTGACCGGGATCACGGAATTGGCGAACCGGCCGGCCTGCCAGGCGGCTGCGGCGCGTTTGTGCGAGCGCACGGCGTAGGTGTCGACGTCGTCGCGCGAGAAGCCGTATTTGGTGGCGATCAGATCAGCCGAGATGCCCTGCGGCATGAAATACGTATCGATGGCGACGCTCGGATCGACCGCCATGCCGAAGCCCGACGCGCCCATGCCGACGCGGCTCATGCTCTCGACGCCGCCGCCGATGGCGAGGTCCTTCTGGCCGGACATGATTTGGGCCGCGGCGAGGTTCACCGCATCGAGGCCCGAGGCGCAGAAGCGGTTGATCTGCACGCCCGGCACCTCCTTGCCGTAGCCG
>JAKFWE010000377.1 GCA_021732895.1 Allobosea sp.
GCAGGGCCAGCAGCAGCTAGCGCCCCAGCGCCTCGAACATCGCCGGACCGACCGGCTGGCTGGTGCGCATCGAGACGCCGAAATCGCCCTGCAGCAGGCCGGCCAGCCAGCGCAGATATTGCGACCAGACCGGCGCGTCGAGCCCGAGCTGGAGGCGCACCGCCGCCAGCGCGTCGGGCGTCGCGTTCTCGCCGAGCAGCATCACCGCCGCGTCCGCCGGCAGCACCTGGGTGATCGCGAACACGATCAGCGACACCACCAGCAGGGTGTAGCCGATCAGCGCGAGGCGCTTGAGAAGATAGGCCGGCGACACGGTCCCGTTCCTCCGCCCCGCTCAGCCGCGCCTGGGCGCGTTCGCGCCGAGCGAGACGTGGTCGAGCCTGAACACCGCGCCGCGCGGGTGAAGCTCGTAGCCCTGAACCCAGTCGCGCTGGGCCGAGAGCAGGTCGAAGAAGGTCGGGATGATCGAGGGAACCTCGGCGTTCATCAGCTTTTGCGCCTGCCCGTAAAGCTCGCGGCGCTTGCCGTCATCGGCCGTGGCGCGGGCCTCCTCGACCAGCCTGTCGAAGACCTTGTTGTTCCAGCGCGTCTCGTTCCAGGCCGCGTTCGAGGTGTAGAGCAGGGCGAAGATGGCGTCGGCCGTCGCCTGCATGTTGTAGAAGCCGACATAGAACGAACCCTTCTTCCAGACCTGGTCGAGATAGGTCGCGTGCGGCATCGTCTGGACGTTGATGGTGAAGCCGGCGGGCTTGGCCATCTCGCGCAGGGCCACGGCGAGCTGCGTGCGCAGCGGCGGCCGGTCGGAGGCGATCAGCGTCGCCTCGAGTCCGTTGGGGTAGCCGGCTTCCGCCAGCAGCGCCTTGGCGCGGGCGATGTCGGGCTGCCTTTGCGGCTGGTCGACATGGAAGCGATAGGCCTTGTTCATCGGTGCGTCGTTGCCGATGGTGCCCAGCCCCTCGGTGACGAAGTCGACCATGGCCTTGCGATCGACGGTCAGGGCCAGCGCCTGGCGGACGCGGACATCGTTGAACGGCTTCTGGTCGCAGCCGAAATTGACGTTGCAAAACTGGCCGGAGGCGACGCGCAGCCCCTTCACCCCCGCCGCCCGCGCCAGCCGCGCATACTCCGTCGGCGGCACGGTCGAGATCAGGTCGGTGTCGCCCGAGATCAGGGCCGAGCCCTCGGCGCTGCTGTCGGGGTAGACCACGACCTGGACGCGGTCGAGATAGGGGCGCGCCTTGTCGTAATAGGCCTCGTTGCGGGCGACCACGACCTGGCGCTCGGGCTCGAACGAGACCAGCTTGAACGGCCCTGTCCCGATCGCCTCGCGATCGAGCCGGGCGAGCCCGCCTTTGGCGATCGCGGCCGGGATGATCTTGGCGTTGGTGTAGGCCAGCGTCACCGGCAGATCGGCGAACGGGCTCTTCAGGGTGAAGACGACGGTGGCGTCGTCCTTCGCCACGACCTTGTCGATGGGGCCGACATTCTGGCGCGCCGGAGACGCGGTCTTGGGATCGAGGATCGCCTCGAAACTCGCGACCACGTCGGCTGCCGTGAACGGGGCGCCGTCATGGAAGGTCACGCCCCGGCGCAGCGCGAAGGTCCATTCGGTCAGGTCGGGCGAACTCGTCCAGCTCTCGGAGAGGTCCGGCTCCGCGCTCATGTCGGGCTTGAGCCGGGTCAGGGCCGAATAGAGCAGTTCGGAGACCATGTATTCGGGGTTCACCCGGGTCAGCAGCGGATTGAGCTTGGCGACCGCCTGATCGACGCTGACCCGCAGCGTGCCGCCGCGTCGCGGCGCTGGGATCTGGGCCGGAGCGGGCAGGCCGCTGACGGCGAGCCCGCCGAGCGTGGCGGAGGCGGCCAGGAAACGGCGACGGTCGACGATCGGCATGGCTTGCTCCTTCAGCTTCGCGGCGGGTGAGAGTGCGGCGGGTCGGCGTGCGGCAGGTCCGATTGCGGGATCAGGTCGGATCGCGGGATCAGGTCGGACCTGAAATCGGCGGCGAGATAGGCGAGCACGCTCCGCGCCAGGCTGGCGACGTCGCCAAGGGTGGTGTGCTCGCCGGGTCCGTGCACGTTGCGGTTAGGGCGGCCGAGACCGCCGAGCAGAACCTCGCGCATGCCGGTCCTCTGGACGTAGCCGAAATCGGAGCAGCTCGTCGCGCCCCAGCGCCGGAACTCGTCCGGCGCGTAACCGAAACCCTCGCCCATCGCGGCCTGCCAGCGCGGCCAGTGCGGCCCGCCGGGATCCTCGGTCGGAACGAGATGGCCGATCAGCGCGGTCTCGATCGTCACGCCGGGCGCGAGGGCGCGCGCCCCGGCGATGACGGCCTCGATTTCGGCGAGCGCCTCCTCGAAGCGCTCCTCGGGCGCATAGCGCCGGTTGAGCGTGATCTCCAGCAGCGCCGGAACCTGCCCGCCGCACTGCCCGCCATGGATGGCGGCGATGCCGAGCTGGCCGGCGAGCGGGCCTGTCGCATGGGGCGGCGGCGGCAGCGCCGAGACCCGCCGCGCGATTGCCGGCTTGAGCGCGGCGAGGCCCTGCAGCAGCGGCAGCGCCGCCTCGATGGCGTTGACGCCCGCCCCGGCGCGATTGCCCTCGCCGGCATGCGCCGTCTCGCCGCGCACCGTCACCAGCAGGTTGAACAGGCCGAAGCAGCCGGCCCAGATGCGCGCCTCGGCGCTGCCGTTGAAGTTGAGGACATGGCCCTCGAGCCGGCCCTGCTCGGCGAGATGGCGGACGCCCGGATAGAGCCCGCCCTCCTCGTCGGTGCACAGCAGCAGCATCGGGTCATAGGCGAGCGCGACACCGTGTTCGCTGGCGGCGCGCAGGGCCAGCAGCACGGCGGCGATCGCGCCCTTCATGTCCGCCGCGCCGAGCCCGACGAGCCTGTCGCCGTCCCGTCTCAGGCGGAACGGATCCTCTTCCCAGCCTGGCGCGGGGGGCACGGTGTCGACGTGGAAATAGAGGCCGCAGACGGGCTTGCCGCTGCGCCGCGTCGCCACGAG
>JAKFWE010000453.1 GCA_021732895.1 Allobosea sp.
GTTCGAGCAAGGCGCGGTTGGCGTAAAGCGCCTCCTCGCCATGGTTGACCAGCACGGCGAGCGGCAGCCTGTCTAGCAGATCGGCATGGGAATTGGGCGCGCGGGCGCGCGGCTCGGACTGCGCCGCCTCGGACCCGGACAAGGCGGCCGGCTCGATCGCGACCGGCTCATCGACGGACGCCGCGTCGTCCGCCGGCGCGCGCGGCGCTTCGGCGTCGATCGCCTCGATCCTGGCGTCCGACGGCGCATCGGGCGGCGCCGGGCGGATCTCCTCCTCGGCGTTCCGCAGTTGCAGCGGACCCGCCGGCGGCAGGCGCGGCGCGGGTTCGTCGTCGCCGGCGATGCGGGCGCCGAGGGCCTTGGCGATCTCGCGGAAGGCGTTGCGCTCGGCCGAGCTGAGATTGGCCTTGGAGGGCTCCAGAACCGGCCTGACCGTGGTGAGATGGCCGTTGCGGAGCGGGAAGACGTTCGCGGAGGGCGCGATCTCCGGCATGCGCGGAGCGATCTCGTCCCTTCCCTGATCCAGGGCCGTCTCCGCGGGCGACGCCGGCGTCGCGGACGCCGCGGCCTCGCGGGACGGCGGCTCGACGGAAGACTGCGGATCGCCGGCGTCGGGATCGCTCGCGAGAGAAGCCGTCCCGGCCTTCGTCTCGTCGAGAGCGGCCCGCGCCGCCGCGACGTCGTCCTCCGGCTGTCCGCCCGTTTCGGCCGCGACGGCCGGCTCCTCCGGGAGATCGGCGCCAGCTTCCATACTGGCGGCCTGATCGGCGGAGCCGCCGGCGACGACGATATCCTCCGCCGTCGGGCTTTCGGCGGCGGCTTCGCCGGACGACTCCCGGTCCGCCTCCTCCAGTTCCTCCGGCGCGGGGAACGGCGCCGGCATGGCCAGACGCGCAAGGCCGAAGCCGCGATAGCCGTCGAAGACGCGGCCCGCGCCGAAAACCGGCGCGCCGGACAACTCGACGCGCACGCCCTGCCCGGGCGTCGACGTGCGCCAGAGCACGGCATGGCCGCTCCAGGTCGCGGCCGACGCCAGGGCCTCGTTGAGACCGCCCTCGGCGTCGATCAGATCGCGACCGATGACGTTCGACCAGTTTCGGCCGGAGAGGGCGGCCGCCTGCGGCCCCAGCGCCTCGACGATCTCGGGAGAGACGCTCAGAATTTCGCCGGCGGCGTCGCTGCGCCAGAGGAAGCGGACGGTGGCGCGCCTCGGGCCGGCGGCGGGCGCGGACTCGTGCTCCGGCTCGTCCGGCGCCGGCGGGAGCGTCGGCTCCGCCGCCTTGTCGGAGCCCGCCGCCTCGGCCGCGAAGGCTTCGCCGGCAGGCGGCGCGGCCTCGGGCGCGGAGGCCGGAACGACCACGCCCAGCCGGCGCAGCTCGGAGGGCGCGACCGCGACCGCCAGCACCGGCGCGCCGTCCGCGCCGGTCAGCAACTTGCAGCCGCAGGTCACCTGCGTCGCCGCGAAGCCGGGCTTCAGCCGCAGCCGCTCGAGACGGACGCCGTCGCGCGGCGCGAGACCGCCGGCGAGAGCGGCGAAGCGCTGGCGGGCGGGCTGAGGCAGGGTTTGCGACCCGTGCTCGCCGCCGAGCAGCGCCAGCGCGGCCGGGTTGGCGAAACCCGGACGATCCGCCCGCGCGTCCCAGAGCAGGAGCGCGCCGGCGGCGAACGGCGCCAGCGCGGCATCCTGCGCCGCAGCCGCGCCGAGACGCGCCCAATCCTGTCCGGCTCCGGTCATCCCCGTCCGCTCGTTCGATCCGCCGCGATATGGCTAACAAGTCTTTAATAGCCTCGCGACGATTGCAAATCCATGGAACTTGCGGCCGCTCTCCCGCGTCTCCTCCAAACAGCGTTAACGCGGCGGGGGCGGCCGGACGCGCTCCTCTTGCACTGCCATGCGGCGGATTGTCATCGCGCCGCAACAATGATATTGCAGTGCACAAATGTCGATTTCAGACATCGAACCGGGCCGGAGAACCGCCCGCCAACCGGAGGACGACCCCATGATGACTGGCAAGCAGCCCTACGAAGTGCCGGCCGAGATGCGCGACTTCGCCGAGAAGAGCGTCGAGCAGGCCCGCAAGGCTTTCGACGGCTTCATCGGCGCAGCCTCAAAGGCGGTCGATTCCGCCCATGGTTCGGCCGAATCGGCCCGTCTCAACGCCCAGGACGCAACCCGCAAGGCGATGAGCTATGCCGAGACCAACATCGCCGCCGCCTTCGATCTCGCCCAGAAAGTGGTGAAGTCCAAGGATCTGGCCGAGGTGATGCAGCACCAGTCGGCCTTCATGACCGCGCAGATGGCCGCATTGCAGACCCAGCTGAAGGACATGGGCGAGGCCGCCCAGACGGCCGCGACCAAGGCCGCCGGCGAGGTGGCCAAGGCGACGAAGTTGAAGTGAACGGCTGGCGCGCCCCGCGGCGCGCCGCTCTTGCTCTAAACTGGAAGGCGGCCGGGCAAGAGTCTGGCGCGCCAACCTGCAACGTTGGACAAGGAGATGCGCCATGAACCGCACAGGTTCGACCAAACCCCCGATCAGCCTCGCCCCCGTCAAGGCTATGTCCGGCGACGTCTCCGCGCCGAAGCCGCCGGCCGCGCCGGCAGCCGGCAAGTCCGGGACGAGCGCCTCCGCAGCCGCCAAGCCGCCGGTCGCTAGCCCTGCCGCCGCGACGCCGGTCGTCGCCGAGCCCGGGATCGCTAAGCCTGCCATCGCCAAGCCTGCCATCGCCAAGCCTGCGGTCGCCAAGCCGGCAAGCGCCAAGCCGGCAATCGCCAAGCCTGCCGCCGCCAAGGCCGAATTCGGCAAGACGCTCAAGGCCAAGCCCGCCGCGCGCATCGCGCCGGCCAGGGAGCGTATCGAGAAGCCCTCGCCCGCGAAGGTCGCCGGGGCAGCCCCCGCCCCGACTCCGGTCGCCGTCATGGCGGCGTCCGCCGCGCGGGCGACCGACGTCATCGCCAAATCCGTCGCCCGGCCCGCCGAGGCCGCCTCGCTGAAGGCCGTGGAA
>JAKFWE010000184.1 GCA_021732895.1 Allobosea sp.
CGAGGCTGCCGTCCCACAGACGGAAGCCGAGCTTGAGGCCCAGCCGGGCATGCGCCTCGGCGAGAAGCCGGCTCAGCGCGGCGAGGCGTTTGCTGTCGCTGTCCATGAGGGGGCGTCCGTTGCGATCGCGCCGTCTTTGGCGCTCGCCGCCGGCTTTGGCAACTGGCGAGAAGCGGGCGCGTCAGCACCAGCCCTCGCGCCGCCCGCCGCGATAGCGCCGGGCGAGCCCTTCCCGGTGCAGCGTCTCACCGGCCTCCGCGCCGGAAGCCACCGTCAGCCGGGCCAGGACGCGGCCGAAATAGCGGTCCGGCCCGATCTCGCTGAGCACCACGGGCGCATTCCCGAGCAGTCCCTCCAGCCGGGCGCGCGCCTGCTCCGCAAGCCCGCGCGACGCCGCGCAGCCGCCGCCGAGCTCGGGCGCATCGACGCCACGCAGCCGGATTTTCGTGACGATCTCATGGCCGATCCAGACGCCCACTCGGGCCTCGACCGTGTCGCCGTCGATCACGCGCAGGATGCGCGCCTGGTAGGCTCCGGGCCCCGGTCCCGTCGGGGCGGCCGCCGCCTGCGGGCGCTCGTCGCGGCCCGGCTGCGCCAAACCATAGCCGAAGGCCAGACCGGCGCAGAACAGCAGATGAGGAAGCGGAGAGGGGCGCGTCATCGCGATAGGCTAGCCCATCGCGCAGAGAAAGTGAAGATAATCCTATTATCAGAAAAATGTCCTGCTTCCGGGCATCCTCAAAAGTCGCTCGCCAGGCCCTTCACCTCCCAGTCGCGATAGCGCACGGGCTCGAGGCCGCCACGCCCGTCGATCTCCCTGGCGGGGCTGTTCGCCGCTCTCTCGGCGTCGGCCAGCGCCCGGCGCGCCTGCGCCTCCGCGAGGGCGCGCCGGGCTGCCGGCGTCAGCGCGCGTCCGGCCGGGGTGACGGGTGTCTCTGGCCCGGATTGGCCGGGGAGGGCGGCTTCTTTCTCAGTCATCGACCTGTTCTCGCGCGTTCGCGTCCGTTCCCGATCGCGCCGCTCTCTTGCGGAAGCGCCTGCAGCTTCACCACATAAGGATGAAACCGGCCCGAGGCGAGGGTCTGCTTGCCGCCGCGCCGCACCGACGAGGAGAGGAAGCTCGATGAACTACGTCCGCACCGGTATCCTTATGGCCGGTCTGACTGCGCTGTTCGGCGTCGCTGGCTATCTGCTCGGCGGCGCATCCGGCCTGCTGATCGCGCTCGGCGTCGCGGCGGCGATGAATTTCTACAGCTACTGGAACTCCGACCGCAGCGCGCTCGCCGCCCATGACGCGCAGGAGGTCGACGAAGCGAGCGCGCCCGAACTCGTGCGCATGGTCCGCGAACTCGCCGGCCGCGCCGGCATGCCGATGCCGCGCGTCTACCTGATCCACGAGGACCAGCCCAACGCCTTCGCGACCGGGCGCAACCCCGAGAACGCGGCCGTCGCCGTCACCACCGGCATCCTGCGCACGCTGAGCTACGAGGAGCTCGCCGGCGTCGTCGCGCACGAACTGGCGCATATCAAAAATTACGACACGCTGACCATGACCGTGACGGCGACCATGGCGGGCGCGATCTCGACGCTGGCGAGCTTCGGCACGTTCTTCGGCTCGCGCGAGCAGCGCCCCAACATCCTCGTCACGATCCTGGTCGCGATCGTCGCTCCGCTTGCGGCGATGGTCATCCAGATGGCGATCTCGCGCTCGCGCGAATACGAGGCCGACAAGCTCGGCGGCGAAATCGTCGGCAATCCGGTCTGGCTCGCCGATGCGCTGGCCAAGATCGCCGGAGGGGCGGCGGCGATCCCTAACGAGGCGGCCGAGGCGAAGCCAGCGACGGCGCACATGTTCATCATCAACCCCCTCAGCGGACGCGGCATGGATTCGCTGTTCTCGACCCATCCCGACACCGGCTCCCGCATCGCCGCCCTGATGCGGCAGGCGGCGGAAATGGGCGTCGCGCCGGCGACGTCCGGGTTCGCGGCCGAGGCGGCGCGAGGCCCCTGGGGTTGATGGGCGCGGGGGATGACGCAGCCGTCGCAGCGACGGAACGAGAGCCGACCGACGACGCGCCGGGCCTGCCGGCGCGCCGGCTCGCGGCCGCGCTGATCGACGAGGTTCTGCGCGCCGGCACGGCTCTCGACGAAACCCATGAGCGGATCGCGCCGGCCCATCGTCTCGACGCCGCCGATTCCGGTCTGGCGCGGGCGATCGCCGTCACCGCCTTCCGCCGTCTCGGCACGATCCGCGAAGCGATCGATGCGCGGCTCGAACGCGGCAGCCCGCGCAATTCCGGGCCGTTCGAGCCGATCCTGGTGGCGGCCGCCGCGCAGATCCTGTTTCTCGACGTTCCCGACCATGCCGCCGTCGATCTCGCCATTCGCCATCTCCACGAGGACGCCCGCTCGGCGCGCTACGTCTCGCTCGGCAACGCCCTGCTGCGTCGCCTGGCCCGGGAACGCGAGGCCATCCTCGCCGCGCCGGCCGATCCGTTCCGCGACACGCCGGCCTGGCTGGCGGATGGCTGGCGCGTCGCCTGGGGCGAACCGGCGGCCACCGCCATCGCCGCGATCCATGGCGAGGAGCCGCCGCTCGACATCAGCGTGAAGGACGACCCCGACGGCTGGGCGCGGCGGCTCGACGGCATCGTGCTGCCGACCGGTTCGGTCAGGTTGCGCGGACGCGGGGCGATCGCCGGGCTGCCGGGCTTCGAAGCCGGAGACTGGTGGGTGCAGGACGCCGCCGCCGCGCTGCCCGCGCGCCTGCTCGCGCCGAAGCCGGGCGAGCGCGTCGCCGATCTCTGCGCCGCGCCGGGCGGCAAGACGGCGCAGCTCGCCGCGATGGGCGCGGAGGTCACCGCCGTCTATCGCTCCGGGCCGCGCCTGCGTCGGCTGCGCGCCAATCTCGAGCGGCTGGAGCTTCGCGCCGAGATCGTCACGGCTGATGCGACGCGCTGGGAGGCCGGGCCCTTCGACGCCGTGCTGCTCGACG
>JAKFWE010000478.1 GCA_021732895.1 Allobosea sp.
ACGCCTGCGGCACGCCGCTCGACCGGAGGCTCAACTTCGAGACTTTCATCGTCGGCAAGTCGAACCAGCTCGCCTTCGCCGCTGCGGAGCGGATCGCCGGCGCGCCGGCCGGCGCCACGCCCTACAACCCGCTCTATCTCCACGCCGGAGTCGGCCTGGGAAAGACGCATTTGCTCCAGGCCGTCGCGCAGGCGGCGCGCCACGCCGGCAAGCGCGTCGCCTATTTCACCGCCGATCGCTTCATGTATGGTTTCGTCGCCGCGCTGAAAGCGCAGACCGCGCTCGCCTTCAAGGAGAAACTGCGCGGCATCGACCTGCTGATCGTCGATGACGTGCAGTTCATCCAGGGACGGCAGATCCAGCAGGAATTCGGCCACACGATCAATGCGCTGATCGACGCCGGCAAGCAGATCGTCGTCGCCGCCGACCGGCTCGCCAACGACCTCGAGGCGCTCGACGAGCGCATCCGCTCGCGGCTCGGCGGCGGGCTCGTGGTCGAGATCGGCGAACTCGACGAGACGCTGCGCGCCCGCATCCTCGGCTGCCGGCTCGCCGCGCTGCAGGCGACGCATCCGAACTTCCACGTCAACCCCGACGTGGTGACCTATGTCGCCCATGTCGTGGCGACCAATGGCCGCGATCTCGACGGCGCCGCGAACCGGCTTCTGGCGCATGCGACGCTGTCGGGCCACGCCGTCACCATGGAGACGGCGGAAGCCGCGATCCGCGATCTCGTGCGCACCCGCGAGCCGCGCCGGGTCCGGATCGAGGACATCCAGAAGCTGGTGGCGACGCGCTACAATGTCAGCCGTGCCGACATCCTGTCCGAGCGCCGCACTGCGGCGGTGGTGAAGCCGCGCCAGATCGCGATGTATCTGGCGAAATCGCTGACGCCCCGGTCCCTGCCCGAGATCGGCCGGCGCTTCGGCGGACGCGACCACACCACCGTGCTGCACGCGGTGCGCAAGATCGAGAAGCAGATCGTCGAGGATCGGTCGCTGCACGACGAGGTCGATCTGCTCAAGCGCATGCTTCAGGAGTGACGCCGTGACCGGCGCCCGCCAGCGTGATGGCGGGCGCCGTTTTGGCTGTGGTTGCGGCGCCCAGCGCCCTTGCGCCGCCAGACGCCCTCCGGCAATGTCGCGGGCCATTCCGACGCCCGCGCGCCTGCGCGGGCGCAAGCCACGCCAGAAGACATTTGCGATGAAGGTCACGGTCGAACGTTCCACGCTGCTGAAGTCGCTCGGCCATGTCCACCGCGTGGTGGAGCGCCGCAACACCATCCCGATCCTGTCGAACCTGCTGCTGAGCGGCACCGAGGCCGGCCTGAAGCTGAAGGCGACCGATCTCGACATCGAGGTGGTCGAGACCATGGCGGCCGACGTCGCCGAGGCCGGCGGCACCACCGTGCCGGCCCACACCTTCTACGACATCGTCCGCAAGCTGCCGGACGGCGCCCAGGTTTCCCTGGATACCACCGGCGAAACCGGGTTGACCCTGCGCTCGGGCCGATCGCGCTTCATGCTGCAGACCTTGCCCGAAAGCGATTTCCCCGACATCACCGCCGGCGAGATGGCGCATCGCTTCGTGCTCGCCTCGAAAGAGTTCAAGCGCCTGATCGACAAGACCCAGTTCGCGATCTCGACCGAGGAGACGCGCTACTACCTGAACGGCATCTATCTGCATGCGATCGAGGTCGAGGGCCGCACGCTGCTGCGCGCCGTCGCCACCGACGGCCACCGGCTGGCGCGGGTCGATACGGCCGCGCCGGCCGGCGCGGCCGGCATGCCCGGCGTCATCGTCCCGCGCAAGGCCGTCGCCGAGATCCAGAAGCTGCTCGAGGATGGCGAGAGCGAGGTCACGGTGGAGCTTTCGGCCACCAAGATCCGCGTCGCGGCGCAGGCCGTGGTGCTGACCTCCAAGCTGATCGACGGCACCTTCCCCGACTACCAGCGCGTCATTCCCAGCGGCAACGACAAGCGCCTGACGGTCCACCGCGGCGATTTCGCCGCCTCCGTCGATCGCGTCTCGACGATTTCGTCGGAGCGCGGCCGGGCGGTGAAGCTCGCCATGGCGGATGGCCGGATGACGCTCTCCGTGACCAATCCCGATTCCGGCTCGGCGACCGAGGAGATCGAGGTCGATTACGATGCGAGCCCGCTCGATATCGGCTTCAACGCGCGCTACCTGATGGATATCGCGGCGCAGCTCGACGGCGACACGGCGCTGCTCAAGCTCGCCGACCCCGGTTCGCCGACGGTGATCCAGGATCGCGAGGGAGCGTCGGCGCTCTATGTGCTGATGCCGATGCGGGTCTAGGCGCTCATCGCCGGGTCGGAGCATGACGTCGTCCGAAAACCGGCTCCCGCTTCACGGCGTCCTGCGCTAGCGCCTTGACCGCCGTCGCGCGCCTGATCCTGCAGGATTTCCGTTCCTACGAGGCCCTCGATCTGCCGGTCGAGGGCCAGATCATCGCGCTCGTCGGCGAGAACGGGGCCGGGAAGACCAATCTGCTCGAGGCGCTGTCGCTGTTCGCGCCGGGGCGCGGATTGCGCCGGGCAGATTTCCCGGCGATGGCGCGGCAGGGCGGGGCCGGCGGCTTTTCCGCCTCCGTCACGCTCCGGCAAGCCGATGGCGATGACGAACGGCGGCTCGGCATCGGGCTCGGCCTTCAAGACGGCGAGGGCCGGCGCGCGAGGCTCGCGCGGATCGACGGCGCCAATGCCGGCTCGGCGATGGCGTTCAGCGATCACCTGCGGCTGGTCTGGCTGACGCCCGATCTGGACGGACTTTTTCGCGGATCGGCCGGGGAGCGGCGGCGCTTCCTCGACCGGCTGGTCCTGGCGGTCGATCCGGCCCATGCGGCGCGCTCGAACGCGCTCGAACGCGCGCTGCGCTCGCGCAACCGGATCCTCGAGGACAGCCCGTTCGAGACCGCCTGGCTCGATGCGATCGAGCGCGAGATCGCCGAGCTCGGCGTCGCGGTCGCC
>JAKFWE010000194.1 GCA_021732895.1 Allobosea sp.
ACATGGCCCGGTCTGCTGCTCGGTCTGGCGCTGGCGCTGGCGGTCGCGGCCTGGATCGCCAGTCTCGCGCGCCGGCTGATCGGCGGCCAGACCGGCGACATCGTCGGCGCGGCCCAGCAGGCGACCTAGATCGCGCTCTATGTCGGCTTCGCCTTCGCGCTCGGCGGGGCGGGCCGATGAGCGGCGTCTCCAGTCCCTGCGTCCGGCTCTGCGTGATCGACTCCGCCAGCGGCCTCTGCGAGGGCTGCGGCCGAACGCTCGCCGAAATCGCGCGATGGGCCAGCCTGAGCGAGGCGCAGCGGCGCGTGATCATGGCGCGGCTGGCGCGCGCCGGCCGCCCTCCGCTCACCCCGCCAGCGCCCAGGCGAAGCGCGCCGCGATGAGCAGCAGGAACAGGGCGAAGCCGACCTCCAGCGTCCGCTTCGACAGCCGATGCGCCAGCCTGGCCCCGAATGGCGCCGTCCAGATGCTGGTCGGGATGATCAGCGCCAGGCCGATGAGCGAGACATAGCCGAGCGAGAACGGCGGCAGCACCGGCATTTTCGGCCAGCCGGCATAGATGTAGCCGAGCGCGCCGGGGATCGAGACCAGCACCCCGAGACCCGACGAGGTCGCGATCGCCTGATGGATGCCCCGGCCGTACAGCGTCAGGAACAGCGTCGCGAACTGGCCCCCGCCGATGCCCATCAGCGCGGAGAGCAGCCCGATCAGCCAGCCGTAGAGACCCATCGGGAAAAGGCCCGGCAGGTCGTCGCCGAGCCGCCAGCGATCGGAAAAGAACAGCAGCCGCGCGGCCATGGCGCCGGCGATGGCCACGAAGGCGATCTTGAACAGGTCCGGCGAGGCATGGCGCGCGACCACGCTGCCGGCGACGACGCCGAGCATCACCGGCGCGGCCCAGATCCTCAGCACGCGCGGCTCGACCCGGCCGCTGGCGCGATGGGCGTTGAAGGAGCGGATCGAGGTCGGGATGATCACCGCCAGCGAGGTGCCGATGCACAGCGGCATCCGCGCCTCCTCGGGCACGCCGACGACGCGGAACACCTCGTAGAGGATCGGCACGATGATCGCGCCGCCGCCGACGCCGAACAGGCCGGCGAGCACGCCGGTCGCGGCGCCGCCGGCGACCAGCGCCATGGCGAGGATGGCGAGCTCGCCAACGGGCAATCCAGCAAACATGAAAGAGGGCGTCCATCGGCCGGGGCGACCGGTCCGGCATGCAGTCAAGGCGGCGAACAGGCAAGACCGGGACCGATTGCCGCATGGCGTCCATGCATCGGCTGCAATGCCGCCCTCGCGTCATGGGGGCTCGACCGGGCGGGGCGGGGGGTGTTCGTCTGCGTCGCGCCGCGCGCCAGGCGCTGCGTGCTCCAGCCGGGAAAGGAAGCGAGGCGACCAGCAAAAGAACTGCGAGAGACAATTCAATCGTTTCAATCATAAAAATGGGAGGATTCGATGAAGCAGGTCCAGACGCAGGACAGTAATGAAGCCCCGCTGTCACGCCGGGCGCTGCTCAGAGCCGGCGGCGTCGGCGCGCTGGTCGCTGCGGCGGGACCGGCGCTGGCGCAGGGCGCGGGGCCGGTCGCGCCGCCGAGCACGATCACCACTCCGCCGCGGGATTTCAGCCCGCGCGGTCAGCCGACGACCTATTTCTGGGACCCCGACATCCTGACGATCGATCCCGCCTTCGGCGGCCTCGCCCAGCCCAACAGCGCGATCAGGCGGCTGTGGACCGGCGGTCTCTGGTGCGAGGGGCCGGCCTGGAGCGGGCAGGGGCGCTATCTGGTCTGGAGCGACATCCCCAACAACCGGCAGTTGCGCTGGCTGGAGGATGACGGCCGGGTCAGCGTCTTCCGCGCCCCCTCCGGCAACAGCAACGGCAACAGCTTCGATTTCCAGGGCCGGCAGCTCTCCTGCGAGCATCTCAACCGCCGCGTCGTGCGCTATGAGCTCGACGGCTCGGCGACCGTGCTGGCGGATTCCTTCGAGGGCAAGAAGCTGAACTCCCCCAACGACATCGCAGCCCATCCCGACGGCAGCTACTGGTTCACCGATCCGCCCTATGGCGGCCAGCTCTACGAGGGCGCGCCCGATGTCGCAGGCGGCCCGAGCAACGCCGGCGGCAGGCTCAATCCCCGCCTCGGCCAGCCGCCGGGGATCGGCCTCGCCCGCCGCGAACTGCCGACCAACTGCTACCGCATCGACCCGGGCGGGCGCGTCGACCTCGTCGTCACGGAGGCGCAGGTGCCCGACCCGAACGGGCTCTGCTTCTCGCCGGATTTCAGGAAGCTCTACGTCGCCTCGACCGGCAAGGGACCGGGCGATACGGGGCCGGGCGGTAAGGGCGACATCCACGTCTTCGACGTCGGCACGGACAACAGGCTCTCGAACCAGAAGCTGTTTTCCGACTGCATGGTGGATGGCGTCAAATGCGGGCCCGACGGGCTGCGTTGCGACGTCGAGGGCAATCTCTGGGCCTCCAGCAACGCCGGCCGCTCGGTCGGCTACAGCGGCGTGCTCTGCTTCAACCCGGAGGGCAAGCTGATCGGCCGGATCAGGCTGCCTGAGATCTGCGGCAACATCTGCTTCGGCGGGCCCAAGCGCAACCGCCTGTTCATGGCGGCGAGCCAGTCGATCTACGCGGTCTATCTCGGCACGCAGGGGGCCGGGCCGGGCTGAGCCTTCGCCGCGCCTGCGCCCTGCCACGCCGGCCGGGCGCAGGCGCCCCGGCTCAGGCGAACAGCGCCTCGAGCTTGTCGAGCGAGCCGGTCCAGCCGTGAATATGGCCGGTGACCGCCTTCGCGTCGAAGAACTGTTCGTGCAGCAGCGTCAGGATGGTGGCGTCGCCATCGGGCCTGAGGGTGACGCTGACGCGCGAAACCCGCTCGGGCGTCGTGACCCAGGCCCAGCTCAGCACCAGCCGCTCGTTCTCGACGATCTCGTGATAGACGCCGGAGACCTGATGGCGCTCGCCGTTGTTCTCC
>JAKFWE010000053.1 GCA_021732895.1 Allobosea sp.
GCTCAATCTCGCCTCGACCCGGCTGATCCTGGCGCATGGGCACGAGGGCGGCGCGGCCGCCGGCCACGTCATCGAAGCCTTCGGCAATTTCGTGATGGGCGGCAATTTCGTGATCGGGGTGATCGTATTCACCATCCTGATCATCGTCAATTTCGTCGTCATCACCAAGGGTTCCGGTCGAATCGCCGAGGTCGCGGCGCGCTTCGCGCTCGATGCGATGCCGGGCAAGCAGATGGCGATCGACGCCGATCTCTCGGCCGGGCTGATCGACCAGGAGGCCGCCAAGACGCGCCGCAAGGCGCTGGAGGACGAGGCCAACTTCTTCGGCTCGATGGACGGCGCCTCCAAGTTCGTGCGCGGCGACGCCATCGCCGGCCTGCTGATCACCTTCATCAACGTCATCGGCGGCATCATCATCGGCGTCGCCCAGCAGGGCATGAGCTTCGGCGACGCGGCGCGCGCCTATACGCAGCTCACAGTCGGCGACGGGCTCGTCAGCCAGATCCCGGCGCTGATCGTCTCGACGGCGGCGGGCCTGCTCGTCTCCAAATCCGGCGTGCGCGGCGCCGCCGACAAGGCGCTCGGCAAGCAGCTTTCGGGCTACCCCAAGGCGCTCGGCATGTCGGCCGCGGTGATGGCGCTGATCGCGATCCTGCCCGGCATCCCGATGCTGCCCTTCCTCGCGCTGGCGCTCGGGGCCGGCTTCCTCGCCCGCCATTTCGGCCAGCTCGCCAAGGCCCGCGAGGCCGAGGCCGCGAGCGTGGCGCTGGCCGCCTCGCCGCTCCAGGCCGACGGCACGCCCAAGGAGGAAACCCTGAACGACCTGCTCAAGCTCGACGAACTCAAGATCGAGATCGGCTACGGGCTGCTGCCGCTGGTCAACTCCACCAGCGGGCAGGACCGGCTGACCGACCAGGTCAAGGCGCTGCGCCGCCAGCTCGCCGCCGAGCTCGGCTTCGTCATGCCGGCGGTGCGCATCGTCGACAACGTCCAGCTCGAGGCGAACCACTACTACATCAAGATCAAGGAGATCGACGCCGGCCACGGCATCGTCTACGCCGGCCAGTACATGGCGATGGACCCGATGGGCGGCTCGGTGAACCTGCCCGGGCACAACGTCCTGGAGCCGACCTTCGGCCTGCCCGCGACCTGGATCGATTCCGCCCTGCAGGACGAGGCGCAACTGCGCGGCTTCACGGTCGTGGACGCGGCCACCGTGATCTCGACGCATCTGACCGAGGTGCTGAAATCGCACATGCCCGAGCTGCTCTCGCATGGCGAGGTGCAGAAGCTCCTGCGCGAGCTGCCGAAAGACCATTCCGAACTGGTCAAGGAGATCGTGCCGAGCCAGATCTCGACCACGGGAATCCAGCGCGTGCTGCAATTGCTGCTGGCCGAGCGCGTCTCGATCCGCGATCTCGCCACCATCGTCGAGGGCGTCGCCGAGGTCGCCGGCAGCGTCAAGAATCCGCGCGACATCGCCGAGCATGTCCGCATGCGCCTCGCCCGCCAGATCTGCGCGCAGTTCTCCAACCAGCAGGGCGCCCTGCCGATCATCACGCTGTCGCCGGCCTGGGAGAGCGTCTTCGCCGAATCGGTCGTCGGCCAGGGCGAGGAGCGCCATCTCGCGATGCAGCCTTCGCGGCTGCAGGAGTTCGTGCATCACGTGCGCGAGAAGTTCGAGGACGCGGCCCGCATCGGCGAGATGCCGGCGCTCGTCACCTCCGGCCTCGCGCGCCCCTTCGTGCGCCAGATCGTCGAGCGCTTCCGGCGCGAGACGCCGGTGCTGTCCCAGGCCGAGATCCATCCGCGCGTGCGGCTGAAGACGGTGGGGAGCGTGTGAGGACGATCCGCCCCGCCGCCGAGGACGACGTTCCCGCGATCCTGGCGATCCACAACCATGTCGTCGCGACCTCCACCGCGACCTTCACCGACAGGCAGTCGACGCTTTCGGAGCGGCTCGCCTGGTTTTCCGAGCGGCGCGCGCAGGCCCTTCCCGTTCTCGTCGCCGAGGAGGCCGGCGAGGTCGTCGGCTTTTCCAGCTATGGCGGCTTCCGCTCATTCCCCGGCTATCGGTTCAGCGTCGAGCACAGCGTCCATGTCCGGACCGACCGGCAGGGGCGCGGCCATGGCTCGGCGCTGGTCGAAGCGCTGTTTCCGCTCGCCGCGGCGCAGGGGCTGCACGTCATGGTCGCGGCGATCGACGCCGCCAATGACGGCTCGATCCGCATGCATGAGCGGCTCGGCTTCGCGCGGGTCGGCCTGATGGCCGAGGTCGGCCACAAATTCGGGCGCTGGCTCGATCTGGCGTTGCTCCAGCGCTTCGTCTGAGCGCCGCCATTGGCGGCGCCACCCGCCTGCGGGCGGCCCATGGGGCCATGTCGCGGCTGCATTGGCGGTCGGCCCGCATTGCCGCTAAGCCCGTCGCCATGTCGCGCAACGCCGCCCTCTTCGCCCTGATGTGTCTGGTCTGGGGGCTGACCTGGTGGCCGGTCAAGCTCGGCGCGGCCCATGTTCCGCCGGTCTTCCTGGCGGCGGCGCGCTTCCTGATCGCCGGCCTGCTGATGCTGGCCTGGGCCGGCCGCGACGCGCTCTCCGTGCCCGCCGCGGCGCGGGCGCGGCTCGTGGCGACGGCGCTGCTGGTCAACACCGGCAACTACACGCTGCTGTTCTGGGGTGTGGCGCAGGCGCCGACGGGCCTGTCGGCGATCGTGAACTTCGCCACGATCCCGATCTTCTCGATCCTCGCCAGCCGCCTGTTCGAGCGGCAGCCGATCACCTGGCGGCAGGTCGCGGCGATCGCGCTCGGCACGCTCGGGCTGCTCTTCCTGTTCGCGACGCGGGCGCTGGGCTCGCTTGGCGCGGCAGAACCCGGCCCGCTCGAACTCGAGGGCCTGGCGGCGATCGCGCTCGGCACGCTGCTCTACTGCTCGGGCGCGGTGCTCTCGCGCCCGATCGCGCGCACGATGCCGACCCTGA
>JAKFWE010000253.1 GCA_021732895.1 Allobosea sp.
CGCCGACGAGATTTTGAACGATCCCGCCTGGGGAGGGGGCTGAATGGGCTGCTCACCAAAGGCGGCGGGCGCCGAGCGCGTCGAAGGCCAGATCGGGCGAAACCAGCATCAGATTTTCGACGATGGCCTGACCGGCGAGCATGCGGTCGAAGGGATCGTGCGGTTCGGCAAGGATCGAGCCGGCGAGCAAGGAATGCGCGTTGTTCAACGGCAAGGGGATGAAGCTGTCGTCAGCCAAAGCTTCGTCGAACCCGGCGATGATGTTCTCGACTCCAGGCAGTTTGCCGATCCGGTGCTTGTTCGCGATCTCCATCGCCGAGAGCGGACTCACGTAGACTTCATTGCTGCGATCCTTGATCGCCCGAAGCACGTGGTCGCTTATGGGTCGGCCGCCGAGCCAGAACCAGAGCAGGGTCGAGGTGTCGAGCAACAGCCTCATTCACCGCGACCTTCCCAGCGATCGAGTTCGTCATCAGACATCGGCTCGAAGAACGCGGGGCCCAACTCGAACTGGCCGGCGAAGCGCCCCGGCTTCCGCTCCGGTCGCTTCGCATCGATCGCCACCAGCCGCGCGATCGGCTTGTCGCGACGCGAGATCACGACCTCGCCGCCCTTCTCGACCTCTTCGAGCAGGCGCGAGAGATGCGTCTTGGCCTGGTGGATGGTGACGCGCGTCATGGCGGCCTCCGTCTCATCATTCGACATGACCAACTTAGCTAAGTTTCACGGACAGGGTCAATGACGACAAAAATGCGCACCGGCGGGCAGATTCTCGTCGACCAGCTCCTGATCCACGGCGCGACCGACGCCTTCTGCGTGCCGGGCGAGAGCTATCTCGCCGTGCTCGACGCGCTGCACGACGCCTCGCTCAAGGTCACGATCTGCCGGGCCGAGGGCGGGGCGGCGATGATGGCGGAGGCCGCCGGCAAGCTCACGGGGAAGCCCGGCATCTGCTTCGTGACGCGCGGGCCGGGAGCCACCAACGCCTCGCCGGGCATCCATATCGCCGATCAGGATTCGACGCCGCTGATCGTCTTCGTCGGCCAGGTCGAGCGCGGCATGCGTGAGCGCGAGGCCTTTCAGGAGCTCGACTACCGCGCCGTATTCGGGTCCATGACGAAATGGGCGACCGAGATCGACGACGCCGCCCGCATCCCCGAGATCATCAGCCGCGCCTTCCATGTCGCGACCTCCGGTCGGCCCGGCCCTGTCGTGATCGCGCTGCCCGAGGACGTGCTGACCGACCTCGCCGATGTGGCCGATGCACAGCCTTATCAGGTTACCGAAACCCATCCGTCGCTGCTGCAGACCATCGACCTGCAAAAGCGGCTCTGGGCGGCGAAGGCGCCGATCGCGATTCTCGGCGGCTCGCGCTGGAGCGCGCAGGCGGTCGAGCGCTTCGCCCGCTTCTCGGAGCGCTTCGCGCTGCCGGTCGCGACCTCGTTTCGCCGGCAGATGCTGTTTCCGGCGGACCACCCGAACTTTGCCGGCGACCTCGGCATCGGCCCCAATCCGAAGCTTCTGAAGCGCGTCCAGGACAGCGATCTCGTGCTGCTGGTCGGCGGCCGGCTGTCGGAGATGCCGAGCCAGTCCTACACGCTGTTCGGCATTCCCGAGCCCGGCCGCCCGCTGGTCCATGTCCACCCGGACCCTCAGGAGCTCGGCCGCGTCTACCGGCCGGCGCTGGCGATCAACGCCTCGCCGACCGCTTTTTGCGCGGCGCTCGAGACCGTCCATCCGCCGCAGGAGATCCCGTGGGCCGGCGCGGCCGCCGAGGCGCATGAGAGCTATCTCGGCTGGAGCGAGCAGCCGGCGCCGGTGGCGGGAGGCTTCCATCCCGGCGAGGCCGTGGCCTGGCTGCGCCGCCGCCTGCCCGACGACGCGATCATCTGCAACGGCGCCGGCAATTACGCCACCTGGGTGCATCGCTTCCACCGCTTCACCAGGTTCGCCACGCAGCTTGCGCCGACCTCAGGCTCGATGGGCTATGGCGTGCCGGCCGCGATCGGAGCGAAACGGCTCTACCCGGAGCGCACCGTCGTCGCCTTCGCCGGCGATGGCTGCTTCCTGATGAACGGGCAGGATTTCGCCACCGCCGTCCAATACGACCTCGCCGTCATCGTCGTCGTCATCGACAACGGCATGTATGGCACGATCCGGATGCATCAGGAGAAGAACTATCCCGGCCGCGTCTCGGCGACGGAGCTGAAGAACCCGGATTTCGCCGCCTATGCCCGCGCCTTCGGCGGCCATGGCGAGCGCGTCGAGACGACCGCCGAGTTCGGCCCGGCCTTCGAGCGCGCGGTCGCTTCGGGCAAGCCGGCGATCCTGCATTGCCTGCTCGATCCCGAGGCGATCACGCCGTCGAAATCGCTCTCGGCGATCCGGGCCGAGGCGCTTGCCGCGAAGGGGTGACGCGGACTAAGCCTTGCGCGCGACGATCAGCAGGCCGGGAACGGCCTGCCCGCGGTCGCGCCTCGTGCTGGCGGCCTCGACCAGCGCCGGAGCCAGCCCCGCCTGAGCCAGGCGCCGGAGCAACCAAGGCTCCGCATGGGCGAAGCGACGGTCCGCGCCGACGATGACGCCCGCCCCCTCATGGCTTTGCGTGGTGAAGGCGAGCAGGCCGCCATCATTCAGCACGCGGGCGCTTTGCGCGAAGGCGGGGCCGAGCTCGCCGAGATAGACGAACACATCGGCCGCCAAGACGAGATCGGCCGACGCGTCCGGCCGGCTGACGAGGAAGCTGGTCAGCCCGGCGATCGCGAGCTTGTCGTAGAGCGCGCCGCCATCCTTTCGCGTTTTCGCCCGGGCGCGCTCGATCATGCGCGGCGAGAGATCGCAACCGGCGAGAAATCCGGCGGCCTCGCGGATCGCCTCGCCCATCAACCCGGTGCCGCAGCCGAGATCGTAGACGGCGCCGAACCGAAGCGCACCTGACTCGGGAAGCGCCGTCTCCTCCCCCTCCCC
>JAKFWE010000416.1 GCA_021732895.1 Allobosea sp.
CTACTGGACCTTCCGCTGGCTGCAGGGGCGCGACGCCTGGATCGCCGACGGCCCCATGATCTAGCGTCATGCGCCACCGCTCGGTCCCGGCGTCGCGGAACGCTTCGCCTTCGCCAGGTCGGTGAGCGACGCGGAGGTGGCCAAGGGCGAAACGTTGCGCAAGGGCTTCCGGGCCAAGCTGGCGCGGCTGCTCGGATCGGATGGCGTGCTGATCCTGCCGACGGTGCCCGACATCGCTCCGCTGGTCAGCGCCGACGAAGCCGAGCTCGACGATTTCCGCAACCGGGCGCTGCGCCTGCTCTGCCTCGCCGGCCTGTCGGGCTTTCCGCAGGTGTCGATGCCGGTTGCGCAACGCGAGGGCGCGCCGCTGGGCCTCTCGCTGATCGGGCCCAAGGGCTCGGACAAGTCGCTGGTGAGGTTCGCGGTGAAGTTCGAGCGCGCAGCGCGGGTGCGCATCGCATGAGGGCAAGCTGGCGCCGGAGGAGGACGATGCCATGAGCGGCCACGATCACCACCATGATCACGACAACCATTTCACGCCGATCGAGGCGCGGGTGAGGGCGCTGGAATCGCTGATGGTGGCGAAAGGCTATGTCGATCCCGCCGCGCTCGACGCTATCGTCGAGACCTACGAGACGAAGATCGGCCCGCGCAACGGCGCCCGCGTCGTCGCGAAGGCCTGGAGCGACCCTGACTATGCGCAACGGCTGAAGGCGGACGGCACGGCGGCCGTGGCCGAACTCGGCTATGGCGGGCGCGGCGGCGAGCATATCGTCGCCTGCTTCAACACCCCCGAAGAACACAACCTGATCGTCTGCACGCTGTGCTCCTGCTATCCGTGGCCGGTGCTCGGGCTGCCGCCAGTCTGGTACAAGTCGCCGCCCTATCGCTCGCGCGCCGTGCTCGATCCGCGCGGCGTGCTCGCCGATTTCGGCGTGACGCTGCCGGAGGGGCAGCGCATCCGCGTCTGGGATTCGACCGCCGAGACGCGCTTCATCGTCGTGCCGCTGCGCCCGGCGGGCACGCAGGGCTGGTCGGAGGAGGCGCTCGCCGCCATCGTCAGCCGCGATGCGATGATCGGGACGGCGCTGCCGAGCGCCGAGGCGCGCCGATGAACGGCGGGCAGGATCTCGGCGGGCAAATGGGCTTCGGCCCGGTGCGGCCCGAGGAGGATGAGCCGATCTTCCACGGCGACTGGGAGAAACGCGTGCTGGCGCTCAACATCGCCGCCGGCGCCATGGGCCACTGGACGATCGACGAGAGCCGGCACGCCCGCGAAAGCCTGCCGCCGGCCGACTATCTCAGCTTCTCCTATTATCGGATCTGGCTCGAAGGCCTGAGCAACCTTCTGGTCGCGCATGGTTTCGCGACGCCGGCCGAACTGGAGGCGGGCGCTCCGGCGACGCCGCCGCTGCAACCCAGGCGCGTCCTCAAGGGCGCGGATGTGCCGGCGGTGCTGCGGCGCGGTTTTCCCTATGAGCGTCCGGCGCAGGCGCCCGCCCGGTTCGCTGTCGGCGACGGCGTGCGCACCGTGGTGATGCACCCGCCGCACCACACGCGGCTGCCGCGTTACGCGCGCGGCAAGCGCGGCACGATCGAGCGCGTCAGCGGCTGTCATGTCTTTCCCGACACCGGGGCGCAGGGCCAGCCGGAAACCGCGCAATGGCTCTACACGGTGGTCTTCACCGGCCCGGAACTCTGGGGCCGCGACGCCGATGCGACCTCCAGCGTCAGCATCGAGGCCTGGGAGAGCTATCTTGAGCCGGGCTGAGGCCGGGGATCCGGTTTTCGCCGAGCCCTGGCAGGCGCAGATCTTCGCGCTCGCCGTGGCGTTGCAGAACAGGGGCGTCTTTTCGGCCGACGAATGGGCGCAGGCTCTGGGGGCCGAGATCGCCGGAGCCGCCGCCGCCGGCGGCTGCGACGACGGCTCGGATTATTACGAGCGCTGCTGCGAGGCGCTCGAGCATCTGCTGATCGCCAAGGGGCTGGCCTCGCACGAGGGCGTCGATGCGCTGGCGGCGTCCTGGGCGCGGGCGGCCGAAGCGACGCCGCATGGCCAGCCGATCCTGCTGGAGAACGATCCCGAGCGTCGGCGCGCCGGTCAGGCGCCCTGACCGCCCGCCCAGAGGCCGAGGAGCAGCGCCGCGCCGAGCACCGCCACGAACGCGGCCGCGAGCAATTCGAGCCCGGCGATGGCCCGCGCGGCGCGCAACGACCCGCCGCCAGCCAGCCGCAACGCCGCGAACTTGAAGAAAACCGCCAGCGCGGCCAGCGCCCCGGTGGTCAGCGCTGTGCCCAGCGCCATGGCGAAGGTCGCGGCCACCCCGGCCCAGAGCAGACCCTGCGAGGCGGCGAAGACGAGGATGATCAGCGCCCCGGCGCAAGGGCGCAGGCCCGCCGCCAGGACGACGCCCGCCATCTCGCGCCAGCCGGCGAGCCGCGCGATCTCGTCCGGCCCGGGAAGATGGACATGGTCGCAGACAGGCGCCTGCCCGCCCGGGTCCAGCGCCAGCAGGGCGCCGGCCTTGCGCCACAGCACGAAGACGCCGACGCACGCGACCAGCGCGAAGCTCGCCTGCTCGATCCAGCGCGTCGTGGCGTTCATCTGCGCGGCCGTGGTCTTCAGCGCCAGCGTCAGCACGACCACGAGGCCGATCGCGACCAGCGCCTGCAGGATCGCGGCGGCGAAGCTAAGGCCGAGGCCGCGCTTCAGGCTGCGGTCGTCGGCGACGATATAGGCCGAGATCACCGCCTTGCCGTGGCCGGGGCCGGCGGCGTGGAAGACGCCGTAGCCGAAGCCGAGCGCCAGCAGGCCCCAGAGGGCGCCCGGATTCTGCGCGATCGCCTTCAGCGTCGCGGTCAGTTCGCGATAGAAGCTCGACTGCCAGGCCAGCAGCACGCCGCCGAACCCGGTCGTGGCGGGCAGGGCCTCGCGCGGCAAGGCCGTGCCGAACGGGT
>JAKFWE010000424.1 GCA_021732895.1 Allobosea sp.
GGTTCGTTCTGCTCGGCGAAGCGCTCACCCCGTTGAAGATTCTATCCGTGCTCGCGATCATCGCGGGCGTGGCGGGGTTGAAGGTCTCGACAGCCTGACTTTGCCGGAGCGGCGTCGAACCATCCGCGCGACGACGACGGCGACGTGCGCGCGCCTACCTCCGCCGCCTGAAGAACTCCCTCAGCATCTCCCCCGCCTCGCTCTCGCGCAGCCCGCCATAAACCTCCGGCGCATGGTGGCAGGTCGGGCTGGCGTAGAGCCTCACCCCATTCTCGACCGCGCCGCCCTTGGGGTCGGACGCGCCGAAATACAGCCTGCGGATGCGGGAAAACGAGATCGCCGCCGCGCACATCGGGCAGGGCTCGAGCGTGACGTGGAGGTCGCAATCGACAAGCCGCTCGGAACCGAGCGCGGCGCAGGCCTCGCGCAGCGCCAGCATCTCGGCATGGGCGGTCGGGTCGCGCCGTTCGAGCGTGCGGTTGCCGGCCCTGGCCAGCACGACGCCGTCGCGCGTCACCACAGCGCCGACCGGCACCTCGCCGCGCGCAGCCGCCGCCCGCGCCTCGTCCAGCGCCAGCGCCATGGCGTCGACAGAATCGGGCTTTTCGCGCGCCATCAGGCCCCGCCGATTGCCGCTCGCGACGCGCCGGGCGCTCTGCTACAAGCGCGGCCACTCCAGGAGCGGTGATGAGCGACGACAACAACCAGAAAAGCCGGGGTCCGCGCAAGGGCGCGGGCGGCGGCGGCAAGGGCGGCGGCGGCAAGGGCGGCGGCGCGCGCGGCCCCTCGCGCCCGGCCTCGGCCGGCGGCGAGCGCAAGCCGTTCCGCGAACGCAGCGCCGACGAGCGGCCGCCGCGCGACGCGACCGGCCGCCCCCAGCGCGGCAAGCCGCCCGGCGAGCGCGCTCCCTTTCGCGAACGCGGCGGCGACGAGCGGCCGCGCCGTTTCGAGAAACCGGCGGGCGAACCCGCCCAGCGCCCAAAGCGCGAGGGGCGGCGCGAGGCAGGCGAACGCCCCTTCCGGGCGAGGCCTGACGGCGAGCGCGCCTCCGGACGTCCGCCCCGCGCCGGCGCCGAGCGGGGCGGGGCCAGGCGCTTCGAGCGGCCGCGCGCGGAACGGCCAGAAGGGGCGCGGGGCGGCGGCGAGCGGCCGCGCCGTCCGCGCGAGAGCGCGGCGCCCGTCGCTGCCGTGGTCGCGACGCCCGCGACGCCGCAGGAGCCCGAGCGCATCGCCAAGGTGATGGCGCGGGCGGGCATCGCCTCGCGGCGCGACAGCGAGGCGATGATCGCGGAGGGCCGCGTCAGCGTGAACGGGAAGGTGCTGGAGAGCCCGGCGCTGGATGTCGGCCCGGCCGATATCGTGCTGATCGACGGCGAGCCCCTGCCGGCGCGCGAGCGCACGCGCTTGTGGCTCTACCACAAGCCGCGCGGGCTGGTGACGACCAATCACGACCCCGAGGGCCGGCCGACTGTGTTCGACGCGTTGCCGGAAGACCTGCCGCGCGTGCTCTCGATCGGCCGGCTCGACATCAACACCGAGGGCCTGCTGCTGCTGACCAATGACGGCGGACTGGCGCGCATGCTCGAACTGCCGCAGACCGGCTGGCTGCGGCGCTACCGGGTGCGCGCCTTCGGCCGGATCACGCAGGACCGGCTCGACGGCCTGCGCGACGGCGTCACCATCGATGGCGTGTCCTACGGGCCGGTCGTGGCGCGCTTCGAACGCGAGCAAGGGGCCAACACCTGGCTCACCGTCGATCTGCGCGAGGGCAAGAACCGCGAGGTCAAGACGGTCCTGGAGCATCTCGGCCTCCAGGTGAACCGGCTGATCCGGGTCTCATTCGGGCCGTTCCAGCTCGCCGACCTCGCCGAAGGCGAGGCCGACGAGGTCGGCTCGCGGGTGCTGAAGGACCAGCTCGGCGAGGCGCTGATGGCGCAGGCCGGGGTCGATTTCGACGCGCCGAGACGGGACGAGACGAGACGGGACGAGACGAGACGGGACGAGACGCCTGCCCCAGCCGCCGCCGTTGCCCCGGCGCAGGCCAGACGCGCGCCGAGCGGCGAGGATCGTCCGCGCCGCCGCGAGTCCGGGGCGGAGCGCGGCGCCAGGCCTGGAAGCGACGTCGTTCGCACGCCTTCGCTCGACGAACGCAGCGACAAGCCGTGGAAACGCACCGTCTGGCGCGACGCCGAAGCGCAGCCGCAGCGCGAGCGCAAGGCCCCGCCGCGTCGAGGGGCCGATCCGAAGGAGGAGCGGCAGGCGCGCGAGGCGACAGGCGCGGTCAAGCGTGAGCGCGGCGCGGCCATCGCCGATCCGAGCGGCAGGCGCGTGCGGGTCGAACGCGTGAGCGCCGCACGCGACGACGCGCCCGCGACGGAGGCCCCGGTCTCCAAGCGACGGCCGGACCGCAAGCCGCGCAGCGAGCGCGGCGGCGACGCCGATCGCCAGTCCCGCGCCGAGCGGCCAGAGCGGAGCGCGGGCGCGGAACGGCCTCGCGGCCGCTCCTTCGACGACAAGCCGGGCGCGCGGCGCGACGATGGCAAACCGCGTCGCGGCGGGCGGCCCGGCGAAGGCGGCAAGTCTTCCGGTGGCAAGCCTTCCGGCGGTAAGTCTTCCGGTGGCAAGCCTTCCGGCGGCAAGTCCTTCGGCGGCAAGCCTTCCGGCGGCAAGCCGGCCGGCGGTCGGCCTTCCGGGGGCGGGCGTCCCGGCGGCAGGGGGCCGCGCCCCGGCGGCAGCCGGAGCTAGGCGCGGCGGTGCGGATCGTCGGCGGTCGTTTCGGCGGGCGGCCGCTGGCCGGGCCAAAGCCTGGAATCGGATCGATCCGCCCGACCTCCGACCGGCTGCGCGAAGCGCTCTTCAACGTGCTGGCTCATGCCTATGACGATGTCGTCGCCGGGGCGCGCGTGCTCGATCTTTTTGCGGGCACCGGCGCGATGG
>JAKFWE010000423.1 GCA_021732895.1 Allobosea sp.
TTGCGGGACGATCGGTGCGCGCTCCCTTCTCCCCTCGGGGGAGAAGGTGGCCCGGCGAAGCCGGGTAGGATGAGGGAAGACTGGGTGAGCGCGATCGAGACAGGGCAGCCCATCGGCCAGGCCCTCATCCGTCAGCGCTACGCGCTGCCACCTTCTCCCCCGAGGGGAGAAGGAAGCGAGCGGCGGCGCTCTACGCCACCTTCCTGAATTTGTTGGTCCGCCGCGGATGCCACCACGCTCCCTTCAGCACCACGCCCTCGGAGACGATCTTCCTGTCCCCGGTCATGTGCTCGCCGGTGACGTCGGCATAGTCGAACTTGCCTTCCTTCACCGTCAGGATCGTCGCGTCGCCGAGCGAGCCGACCCGGAGCGAGCCGTATTCCGGCCGCTTCAGCGCCATGGCGGCGTTCACGGTCGAGGCGGCGATGACGTTGTTCAGGCTCATGCCCATCAGCAGGAATTTCGACATGGTGGTGACCTGGTCGTAGGCCGGGCCGTCGATGCAGAGCTTGTGGACGTCAGACGAGATCACGTCCGGCTCGAAGCCGTTGGCGAGCATGGCGCGCGTCGTCTTGAACGAGAACGAGCCCTTGCCGTGGCCGATGTCGAAGATGACGCCGCGCTTGCGGGCGGCGAGAACCTCGGGCTTGACCGTGCCCTGCGCGGTCGAAGGCGCGTTCGGGAACGGACGGAAGGCGTGGGTCAGCACGTCGCCCGGCCGCAGCATGTTGACCACCTCCTCATAGGAGGGCGGAGGATGGTCGATATGGCACATCAGCGGCATGCCGACCTCGTTGGCGACCTGCAGCGCGACATTGAGCGGGGCCGTGCCCTGGTCGCCCGAAGCGTGGAGCCCGACGCGGACCTTGATGCCGACGATGAGGTCTCGGTTTCTGTCGGCGACCTCGGCGAAGTCGATCGGGTTCATCATCGCCATGTCGCGGCTCTCGCCGACCATGACGCGGTGGTCGAAGCCGTAGATGCCGGCATGCGAAACGTGGAGATAGGCCAGGATGCGCGCCTGGCTGCGCTCGATGACGTGCTTGCGGAAGCCCGGCCAGTTGCCCGGCCCGGCCGAGCCCGTATCGACGGAGGTGGTGACGCCGGACGCCCGGCAGAATTCGTCGGCGTCGATGCCCAGCGAGGTGCCGCCCCAATAGACATGGGTATGCAGGTCGATCAGGCCCGGCGTGACGATGTAGCCCGAGACGTCGCGGGTCTCCTTCGCGCCCTTCAGGTCCTTGCCGAACCCCGAGACTTTCCCGTCGGTGAAGGCGACGTCGAGGACGCCGTCATGCTTCTGCGACGGGTCGATGACCCGGCCGCCCTTGAGGATGAGATCGTGGGTCATCAGGACTGAGCCTCCGGCATGCTTGCAAGGATCGTTGATAGTTGGAACATCAAATCGGGCAGATAGCTCTGGTCCAAATCCAGGTCGTAACTCAACGTTCGGTTTTGCTGATGGACGGCGAGCTTAACGCTCGCACAAATAGAGCCAAGAGCGCTGCCGCTAAAGCCGATCTGCAACTCGCCGTCCGATGAAACCCAACTTTGTTGCGCCGCTGGATTTGCGTGGTGAGTTTTGAGGCAAGTTATCAACGCAGCCAGATCGTGGCGCGACGTCCCGGTTTTGATTGATGCAGAAAATGAACCGCTTGTTCCGCTCGCGGTCATCCATCCATAACCGAAGCTGTCAATCGCGAAGAGCGGGCCTATCGCCACGTGATCGGTCTCGGGAGAGCCGATAATCACCACCGTCTGATCAACCGAAGACATTGTTTTGATCAGACCCAATTCTCGACGCGCAGGCCGGGCATGCGGTCGAACTCGCGGCGGTTGTTGGTGACGATGATCAGACCTTGGCTGCGGGCGTGAGCGCCGATCTGGGTGTCATGCAGGCCGCAGGGAGTGCCGGCACGTTCAAGTTCAGCGCGGAGCTGTCCGTAATGGGTCGCGGCATCGGCATTGAACGGCAAAATGGCTAGGTTTCCGAGGAATTTGCTGAGCACAAGTTCCGCGTGCTCGCGACGATTCGACTTTTCAATTCCAAAGCGAAGCTCAGAAAAAACGACAGTCGAAATACATATCGTTGCTTCAACTGCCTCGATTCTCTTATGAAGATCAGGATAGGCTCTTTTCATTGCATATATGCAGATATTTGTATCGAGCATATAGGATAACATCAGAATTCTTCGCGCTTATCTGCCGGAAGCGGCGTCCAATCGGCCATAAAGTCATCGTCCATAAAAGGCCCATTCTCAAAAAAATCGCTCCACCCCTTGCCTTTTGGCACCACAAGCACACCCGAGCCCTGCCTAATGATCTCGACCTCGGTCACCTCCGGCGGGAAGGCGAGTTCCTTCGGCAGCCGCACGGCCTGGGTGCGGTTGGTCACGAACAGCTTCGTCGTCGCCCGGGTTTTCGCCAGCATCGTCACCTCCGTATATCCAAGACGGATATACTACGCTCTCCCGACCTGACCGACAAGCCCGACGCTCTCACACCGGCCCCACCGCGCCCTTGCGCTCGACGATCAGCCCGTAGGCCTGCGGCTCGCGGTGCTTCGCGAAATTGAAGGTCGAGGCCTTGTAGCTCTTGCCCAGATCCATGTCGCAGCGCGCGACGACCAGTTCGTCCCCCTCGGTGACCGCCTGCGCGACCACCTCGCCCGTCGGCGCGATGATGCAGGAGCCGCCGATCTGGTCGACGCCGGCCTCCAGTCCCGCCTTGGCGACGCCGACGACCCAGCTCGCGTTCTGGTAGGCGCCGGCCTGCATCACGAGCTGGTTGTGGAAATTGCCGAGCCGGTCGTGGTCTGGCGCGGGCGGATTGTGCTTGGGCGTGTTGTAGCCGAGCAGTATCAGCTCGACATCCTGCAGGCCCATGCTGCGATAGCTCTCGGGCCAGCGCCGGTCGTTGCAGATCATCATGCCGAT
>JAKFWE010000359.1 GCA_021732895.1 Allobosea sp.
CATGCGTCACACAGTCATCGTCAATGCGCGCGCCGGCGCGGTTCTGGAAGCCGGCCCCCGGCCTTTCGCCGCCCGCATCGTCGCCGCGTTTCAGGCGCATGGCTGCGACGCCGAGGTCAAGCTCGTGCACCCGCGCGAGCTCGACGGAGCGCTGGCGCTCGCGATCGCCGACGATGCGTCGATTCCGGTGATCGCCGGCGGGGACGGAACCATAAACGGCGTTCTTCCCGTGATGCTCAAGGCGGAGCGGCCGGTCGGCATTCTGCCGCTGGGGACCGTCAACGTGCTTGGCCGCGACCTCGGCCTGGCCGGCGGGCTGGAGGAGCAGATCGAGGCCATCTGCAAGGGCGAGCCGGTGACGTTGGACATCGGAGCCGTCAACGAGCGGCTGTTCCATTCATTGTCCGGCATGGGCTTCTTCAGCCTGATGGCCCGCAACCGCGAACTGGCGCGACGCCGCTTTCCCTTCAGCCGCGTCGCCGCCTTCGCCATGGCGGCGACGCGCTCGATCCTGTTCACGCGGCCGATCAAGGTCGAGATCAGGATCGGCGAGGAGCGCCGCGTCGTCGAGGCGGATGCGGTGCTGGTGACGATCAACAGCTTCGAGGGGCCGCACTGGCGCCGCAGCAGGCTGGATGGCGGCCTGTTCGAGGTGCATATTCTCAACGCGGGCGGCCTGATGTCGCGCTGCAAGGCGGCGCTGGCGGTCGTCACGGGGGGCTGGAGGACGTCGAAGAACCTCATCTCGATCACGGGCCATGAAGTGACCTTGATGCGGCATGACAAGAAGCGCGGCCATATCACCTTCGATGGCGAGGTGGAGCGCAAGGCGGGCGCGCTGGCCTATCGCCTGCTGCCTAAGGCGCTGCGCGTCATCGCCGCGCGCCCGCAAACCGTGTGAAGGACGATCTCGCGATGCGCGACGCTGGCTGGTCGATGCGAAACGGTCTCGGCGCGATAGCGTCGCTGCAGCCCCGCGTCCTGGTTCCGGTCGCGGCCGCCTTCGGCTTTCTCGGCCTCGCGCTGTTCATCGTCTCGGGGCGCAGCTTCCAGTTCGACTCGACCATCGTCCTGCTGCTGCGCAGCGCCAACGATCCGGCGACGCCGCTCGGCCCGGCCTGGTTCGCCGAAATGATGCGGGACGTCACCGCGCTCGGCAGCTTCGTCGGACTGGGCCTGATTACGGTGGCGGCGAGCTTGACGCTGTGGCTGTGCGGTTGGCGCCGTCTGGCGGTCGGGCTGGCTCTCACCGTGCTCTCGGCGACGCTGGTCAGCACCGGCCTGAAGATCCTGATCGGGCGCGAGCGGCCAGACATCGTCGCCCACGCCGCCCTGACCTTCACGGCGAGTTTCCCGAGCGGCCACGCCTTTCTTTCGGCTGTGACCCTGCTCAGCATCGCCGGCTTCGTCGGGCTCGCCGCGCGGCGCGCCGACATGACGCGGCTCTGCCTGTGGCTGGCCTGGACCATGATCATCCTGATCGGCGTCAGCCGGATCTATCTCGGCGTGCATTGGCCCACGGACGTCCTGGCCGGCTGGTGCCTCGGAATCGCCTGGTCGAGCCTGGCGGTGGCCTGGCTCGGCCGTGGCATGGCGGCGGCGGGAACGCTGCCGGCCGGGCGTCCGGCCGCCATGCGATGATCCGCGCCCGCCACTGGCCGGAGCCCGGCGGCGGCCCTACTTGACGTGTCGGCCGGGCCGGAGAACGCCTCACATGACCCGCTTCATGCTGCTCTACGCCGCCACGGCTCTGGTCCTGTTTCCCCTGGACCTGATCTGGCTGAAATACGTCGCGCGCGATTTCTACGCCAGCCGTCTCGGCGATCTGCTTCTCCCTGAGCCGCGCCTGGGCGTGGCCGCGCTGTTCTACCTGTTCTACGTCGCCGGCATCGTCTGGTTCGCGATCCTGCCCAATCTCTCCAGCGGCTCGCTGCTGGCGGCCCTGCTGACCGGCGCCGCTCTGGGCTTCCTCGCCTACGGCACCTATGACGCCACCAACCTCGCCACCTTGCGCGGCTATCCGGTCGAGATCGCGATCGTCGATCTCGTCTGGGGCATGGCGCTGACCGGCGTCAGCGCGGCGGGCGGGATGTGGATCGCGACGCGCTGGTTCGGGGTGGCGTCAGGTTGAGCGGCCGGCTGCGGGAACACCGCAGGGCGGCATCCGTTCGTTTCGGGTCGCAACCATCCGCGACGGCCGACTTGAATGACCCATGCTTTGGTCCCGCCCTCTGCTCGTCGCTCTGATCGTCATCCTGATCGGCGGTCTCGCGGCCGCCGGCTAGGCGCTCCACCAGGAAAAGAAGCAGTCCGAGGGCGTCGAAATCTCGGTCCGCAGGAACGGCCTATCGAGCCGGGAGCAACAGGCGTCGGCGGGGCGGCCTTCGCTCAGCTGTTCGCCAGGATCATGTTGCGCACGATCGGGTAGATCTGGCCGTCCCATTTCCGGCCGGAGAACACGCCGTAATGGCCGACGCCGGCCTGCATGTGGTGGCGCTTGCGGAACGGCTTGAGCCCCGAGCAGAGTTCGTGCGCCGCCGATGTCTGGCCCAGGGCGCAGATGTCGTCGCGCTCGCCCTCGACGGTGAGCAGCGCGGTCTTGCGGATGGCGCGGCAATCGACCCGCTGGCCGCGATAGCTCAGCGTGCCCGCCGCCAGCCGCGCCTCCTGGAAAATCCATTGCACGGTCTCGAGATAGAACTCCTCGGGCAGGTCGAGCACCGCGAAATACTCGTCGTAGAATTTCTTGATCACCGCGGCCTGCTCCGTCTCGCCGGTGGCCAGATGCGTTAACAGGTCGATATGGGCGTTGACGTGCCGGCTCATGTTCATCGCCAGGAAGGCGCCGAGCTGGACGAAGCCCGGATAGACCCTGCGGCCGCCGCCGGGATAGCGCGCCGGCACGGTGGCGATCAGG
>JAKFWE010000505.1 GCA_021732895.1 Allobosea sp.
CGATCGCGTGGATCGTCGGCGGTCTCGGGGGCTTCTCGCCTGCATCGCGCTGGGCGGCGGCTTCATCCTCGCCATGGCGATCGTCTTCGCCTGTACGGCGCGCGGCTTCGGGCGGCGCGCCCTGGCCGCCGACGCGGCCATTGGCCTAGTGCTCGGCGTCGCCATCTTCCTGATGTTCTCCCGGCTGCTGACGCTGACCCTGCCATCGGGCCCGCTCGAACGCCTGATCTCCTGAGGGCCCGGCCGGTCATGGACACGCTGCTCGCCCTGCTGAACGGCTTTTCGGTCGCGCTCGAACCCTCGAAGCTGCTGTTCTGCCTGGTCGGCGTGTTCCTGGGCACCGCCGTCGGCGTGCTGCCGGGCATCGGCCCGGCGCTCACGGTGGCGCTGCTGCTGCCGGTGACCTTCAAGCTCGATCCCGGCGGCTCGCTGATCATGTTCGCGGGCATCTACTATGGCGGCATGTATGGCGGCTCCACCACCGCGATCCTGCTCAACGCGCCAGGCGAGAGCGCCTCGCTCGCGACCGCGCTCGAAGGTTCCAAGATGGCCAAGGCGGGGCGCGGCGGGCCGGCGCTGGCGACAGCCGCGATCGGCTCCTTCGTCGCCGGGCTGATAGCCACGATCGGGCTCGCCTTCCTCGCGCCCTGGCTCGTCAGCGTCGCGATCCTGTTCGGGCCATGGGACTATTTCGCGCTGATGATCCTGGCGTTCGTCACGGTCTCGGCGACCTTCGGCGACTCGCCGCTGCGCGGCCTGACCAGCCTGTTCATCGGCATCACGCTCGGGCTGATCGGCATCGACAAGCTCACCGGGCAGGCGCGGCTGACCTTCGGCGTGCCCGAACTGCTCAACGGCATCGAGGTCACGACGCTGG
The DNA here is from genome assembly GCA_021732895.1 of Allobosea sp. GTDB lineage: Bacteria > Pseudomonadota > Alphaproteobacteria > Rhizobiales > Beijerinckiaceae > Allobosea. The sequence continues at coordinate 878 of JAKFWE010000505.1, forward strand.
CGGTGGGGCTCTTCGCCGTCGGCGAGGCGCTCTACGTCGCCTCCAAGCGCCTGCGCGAACCTGAGGAAATCGTCCCGATCAGGGGCTCGCTGTGGATGAACAAGCAGGACTGGAAGCGCTCCTGGGCGCCGTGGCTGCGCGGCACGGCCTTCGGCTTCCCGATCGGGGCGCTGCCGGCGGGCGGCGCGGAGGTGCCGACCTTCCTGAGCTACTCGACCGAGAAGAAGCTCTGCAAGTATCCGGAAGAATTCGGCAAGGGCGCGATCGAGGGCGTCGCCGGGCCCGAGGCCGCCAACAACGCGGCGGCCGCGGGCGTGCTGGTGCCGCTGCTGACGCTCGGCCTGCCGACCTCGGCGACGGCGGCGATCATGCTCGCCGGCTTCCAGCAATACGGGCTCAACCCCGGCCCGCTGCTCTTCGCCGAAAAGCCCGATCTGGTCTGGGGGCTGATCGCCTCCCTGTTCGTCGCCAATGTGCTGCTGGTGATCCTGAACCTGCCTCTGATCGGGCTCTGGGTGCGGCTGCTGGCGATCCCGCAGCCCTGGCTCTACGCCGGCATCATCGTCTTCGCGACGATGGGGACGCTGGCGGTGAATCCCTCGCCCGTCGAACTCGGCATGCTCTTCGGCTTCGGCTATCTCGGCTACCTGATGCGGCGCTACGACTATCCGGTCGCGCCCATGGTGGTCGGGCTGATTCTCGGGCCCATGGCTGAGGCGCAGCTCAGACGCGCCCTCCAGATCAGCCTCGGCGACCCGATGATCCTGCTGGAGAATCCGGGCTCGGCGACGCTGCTGGGGCTGGCCTTCATCGGCCTCGTCGCGCCCTTCGTCATGCAGGGGCTGAACAAGTTCAAGGCGGCGGAGGACTGACGAGGCCGCCGGGCGCGGGCCGTGGATCCGGCGTTCCGCTGCGACGGTGCGATCGACCCCTAGGCCATCTGCGGCCTTCCGGACGCCGCACGCCGTCCCTGCGCGATCCCGACGAAGATCCGCCGGCGGGTTTCGCCGACCTCCAGCCGCATGCGCGACGCCGCCCGGCGAGCAGTCGGGTTTCGGGTGAAGCTGAGCCCCAGCCCTTTGATGAAATAACGGCTTCGGAGACCAGACGGCGCTAGAGCTGGTGGCCGCGCTTGCGCATTTCCTCGCTCAGGCGATCGAACAGGAAATTGCTGGTCTGCACGCTCCAGGGCTGCAACGCCGTGAAGATCTCGTCCAGCGCCTGCGTCCGGAACGCGTTGTAACGCCGGCCGACCGGCGATTTGAAGAAGGCCGAGACTTCCCTGAGATCGCTCTCCGGCATCCGCCGGGCGAAGATTTCGGATGCCGTGACGATGATCTCGTCCCGCTTGGCGTCCGATTCCGGCTTGAGCGACTCGACCACCTCGTTGAGATCCTTGGTCAGCTCCGGCCGCGTCGCGCCGAACGTCTGCCGCACGCCTTCGCGGAACTCGACGAAGATCGAATCGAACGACTGGGCTATCCCAGAAAGAACGATCATCTCCCGGGCCGCCTCGAGATGGCTCGGCGCCGGCGGCGGAGCCTGCGCCACGGCAGGCGCGGAAAAGGCAAGGCCGAACGCGAGCACCGCACCCGCAAAATGGCGACGAATCATGACTTCAGCCCCTTCAAACCACGGCCTCGCGCAAGCGGAGTCGCAGATCGGCCCGCCTCGCCGGGCCTGCCCGTTCCCGGACGATGCGCCCGGCGCGTCGACCCTGTCGCCGGACCTGCGCGAACGCAACCTGCTCTCGGCGACTGCTTAACCTGCTTTCGCGCCGATGGGAATTACTCGATCGCGCCGAGACGCCGCACCCCGCCCGCTCCGGCCAGGATCGCACCGGAAGCCAGCCCGATGAAGAGACCGTGCTCGACGACGCCCGGCACGGCGTTAAGCGCGAGCGCCAGCGCCTAGGGCCTGGAAATCTCGCCGAGATGGGCATCGAGGATCCAGTGGCCGCCATCGGTGACGAGCGTGGCGCCCGAGCCATGGCGGCGAAGGACGAGTTCGCCCGCACAGCCCGCGCCGGCGACCGCCTG
>JAKFWE010000202.1 GCA_021732895.1 Allobosea sp.
GCTCGTCCGGCTCGAGCGCCTCCAGCAGCGCGCCGAGATCGGCCTCGTGCATGTCCCTGACGACGCCGCGCAGCGTCGTCAGGTCCGACAGCACCAGCGCTTGCGAGACCTGCTCGACGAGGCCGGCGTCGATCGCGCCGCCGGCGTCGCGGACCGGCCGGCCGAGCCTTTCATCGGGAGCGTCGTCGGCGTCGATCATCGCTCCGGCTCCTTTGCGAGAGGCGCATGCTCCCGGCGGAGCCCGCGATCCTGGTGTCAGCGACCGCCGGCCCGGGCGATGCGCGAGGTCTGGCCCGGCGCGAGAAGGCGCTGCCTGCAACGGAAAACGGCGACCCTCGCGGGCCGCCGTCACCGGGCCTTTCGGCCGGCATCTGGTGCGGTCAAGAGGACTCGAACCTCCACGGGTCTCCCCGCTACCACCTCAAGGTAGTGCGTCTACCAATTCCGCCATGACCGCAGCGGCCCGAACCGAGCGACGCGGTCGCGGCGCGTTCGGGAGCGGCGCGGGTCTAGCAAATCGAATCCGCCGCCACAAGGGCGTCGCGTCCGAAAACCGGGATCAGGCCGCCTGCGCGATCGCCTCGACGGAGTAGACCGTCGGGCGCTTCAGCATCTCGGTGATCTCGACCGAAATCTTCGTGCCGCTGACGACGACGTTGCCCTTGGCGAAAGGGTGGTTGTTGGCGAGGATCTGCACCTCGTCGGTCTCTGTCGCATTGAGCTCGATGATCGCGCCGCGACCCATCCGCAGCAGCTTGTAGATCGGCATCTGGGTCTGGCCCAGGACCACCGTGAGTTCGACCTTGACGTGGTCCAGATCAGCCTTCAAGTCGTGTCTCCGAAGCCATATCTGGCAAAAACAACTGCACGAAACCGATGGGCTGCGCGGTCGCGGCTGCCGGCCCTTCGTCAGGAACAGACGTTGACCGGACAGGGTTAAGGCGAGGTGAAGACACGCGCGGCGCTCGCGGTTTCGTTCCTGCCGGCCGCGGGCTCCGCCCCGGTCGAATGGGTCGAGGCGCCCGAACTCACCGGCTATGACGAAGCCGTTCACGAGATGGAGGCGCGCGCCGCCGCGATCGCCGACGGGCGTGCGCCCGAACGCGTCTGGCTGGTCGAGCATCCGCCGCTCTACACCGCCGGAACCTCGGCGAAGGACGCCGATCTGATCGCGCCCGGCCGCTTTCCCGTGCACCGGTCGGGCCGGGGCGGGCAATACACCTATCATGGTCCGGGCCAGCGCGTGGCCTATGTCATGCTCGACCTGAAGCGCCGCGAGCCCGATCTGCGCCGCTTCGTGGCGGCGCTGGAGGCCTGGCTGATCGCCACGCTGGACGCGATGAACGTGCGCGGCGAACGGCGCGAGGACCGCGTCGGCGTCTGGGTCCGGCGGCCGGACAAAAGGGCGGGGGCGGAGGACAAGATCGCCGCGATCGGCATCCGCGTCCGGCGCTGGGTCTCGTTCCACGGCGTTTCGCTCAATGTCGAGCCTGACCTGTCGCATTTCGACGGCATCGTGCCTTGTGGGGTTTCGGATCAGGGCGTGACCTCGCTCGTCGATCTCGGTCTGCCGGTGACGATGGCCGAGGTTGATTCGCTTCTGCGCGTCGAGTTCGAGCGCATTTTCGGCCCGGCCGTATCGGCGTGAGCGACGGTTGGCACGCCTCCCGCGCCGGTTCATAAGGCAGGACAGGAACCGTTCAGGGAGCCAAACGTGCCGGTCATCGAGAGCAGGGTCGATCTGGCTTCCGCCGAGACGCGCGCCAATGCCGAAAGTTGGGCGGCGCTTCGCTCGGAGCTCAACGGGCGCCGCGCCGCGGCCGCGCTGGGCGGCGCCGCGCGCTCGCGCGAACGGCACACGGCGCGCGGCAAGCTGCTGCCGAGGGAGCGCGTTCTGCGCCTGCTCGATCCCGGCTCGGCCTTTCTGGAGATCGGCTCGCTCGCCGCCTTCGGCATGTATGAGGGCGATGTCCATGGGGCCGGCATGATCGCCGGCATTGGCCGCGTCGCGGGCCGCGAATGCATGATCGTCTGCAACGACGCCACCATCAAGGGCGGCACCTACTACCCGATGACGGTGAAGAAGCATCTGCGCGCGCAGGAGATCGCACACGAAAACCGGCTGCCCTGCATCTACCTGGTCGATTCGGGCGGCGCCAACCTGCCGCACCAGACCGAGGTCTTTCCGGACCGCGAGCATTTCGGCCGCATCTTCTACAACCAGGCCAATCTCTCGGCGCAGGGCGTGCCCCAAATCGCGGTGGTGATGGGCTCCTGCACCGCCGGCGGCGCCTATGTCCCGGCGATGTCCGACGAGACGGTCATCGTCAGGAACCAGGGCACGATCTTCCTCGGCGGCCCGCCTCTGGTGAAGGCCGCGACCGGCGAGGTCGTGTCGGCGGAGGATCTGGGCGGCGCGGACGTGCATGCGAGGCTGTCTGGCGTCGCCGACCATTATGCCGGCGACGATGCGCATGCCCTGGCGATCGCGCGGCGCATCGCCGGCAATCTCAACAGCGTCAAGCGCCCCGACATCGACATCGCGGAGGCGGTCGAGCCGCTCTATCCGGTCGAACAGCTCGAAGCCGTCGTCCCGACCGACCTGAAGAAGCAATACGACATCCGCGAGGTGATCGCCCGCCTCGTCGACGGCTCCGAGTTCGACGAATTCAAGCGGCTCTACGGTCAGACGCTGGTGACGGGTTTCGCCCGCATCCACGGCATCCCGGTCGGCGTCATCGCCAATAACGGCATCCTGTTTTCGGAAAGCGCGCTGAAGGGGGCGCATTTCATCGAGCTCTGCTGCCAGCGAAGGATTCCGCTGCTGTTCCTGCAGAACATCACCGGCTTCATGGTCGGCCGCGACGTCTAGACGCGCGGCATCGCCAAGGACGTGGCCAAGCTGGTCACGGC